>NZ_JBDJKU010000008.1:0-104609 GCF_039673015.1 Stenotrophomonas sp. TWI1409 | reverse complement strand
GCCCAGGACCGGGATGTGTCTGATTGCCGGCCAGCGGCCGGCACTACCGGCAAACGCCAGATTCGGCTACACCCCGGCCTCCACCAGATGGTCGATGAAACTGCGTACCTTCGGTGCCAGGTGGCTGCGGCTGGTATAGACCGCGAAGATGCCGATCGGCGAGGCCTCCCACTCGGGCAGAACGCGCACCAGGCGGCCATCGGCCAGTGCGTCTTCCAGCAGGAAATCCGGTTGCAGGATCACGCCCATGCCGGCGATTGCTGCTTCGCGCAGCACGTCGCCGTTGTTGGCGTGCAGCAGGCTGCTCACCGCCACCTTCACTTCGCCGCCGGGCCCCTGCAGCGGCCAGTTGTTGCCGGCGGCCCAGTAGCTGTAGCTCAGGCACGCGTGTGCCTGCAGGTCCTGCGGCGTCTGTGGGGTGCCGCGTGCGGCCAGGTAGGACGGCGCGGCGCACAGGCTCACCCGCGATTCGCCCAGACGTCGCGCGATCAACGTCGGCCCCGGCTCGCGGGTGATGCGGATGGCGACGTCGTAGCCTTCCTCGACCATGTCCACCAGCCGGTCGGACAGGGCCAGGTCCAGTTCCACCTGCGGGAAGCGTTCGCGGTAGCTGGCCAGCAGCGGGCCGAGGCGGGCGATGCCCCAGCTGACCGGTGCGTTGATGCGCAGCGTGCCGGAGGGCTCCAGCGCCTGCGCGCCGATGCTGGCCTCCAGCGCGTCGAACTCGGCCAGCAGGCGCACGCACTGGGCGTAGTAGGCGGCACCGGCACTGGTCGGGCTGACCCGGCGCGTGGTGCGGTGGAGCAGGCGGGTGGACAGGCGCTTTTCCAGCGCGGCGACCTGGCGGGTGACGCCGGCAGTGGACATATCCAGGGCCTGGGCGGCGGCACTGAAGCCGTTGCGCTCGACCACCGCCACGAACACGCGCATCGCCTCGAGGGTGTCCATTGTTGCGCCTTTTGAAATAAATACGGTCAATTCATCGTATTTATTGGTCCACGAAGGCGCAATAACCTGTGCCCACTCCCTTCAAGGTGTTTCCCCATGCACACCACGACCGCTCCTGTTTCGCCGCTGGCCCCGTACGGCGCCACCCTGCTGCGCCTGGCCCTGGGCGTGCTGTTCCTGGTCCATGCGCTGATCAAGCTGCTGGTATTCACCCCGGCCGGCACGGCGGCGTTCTTCGAGTCGCTGGGCCTGCCCGGCGTGCTCGGCTACCTCACCATCGGCGTCGAGCTGGTGATCACCGTCGCGCTCCTGCTGGGCATCTACGCACGCTGGGTGGGCCTTGTCGGTGTGCCGCTGCTGCTGGGCACCATCGTCACCGTGCACGGCGCCAACGGCTTCGGTTTCGCCAATGCCGGCGGCGGCTGGGAATACCCGGCGTTCTGGGCACTGGCGCTGGTAGTGCTGTTCCTGGTCGGCGATGGCAAGTGGACCCTGCGTTCGCGCTGATCGCCGCCTGACCCTGCAACTGGAGAATTCCATGTCCCGCCTGCCTTCGCTGTACATCTCGCATGGTTCGCCGATGACCGCCCTGCATCCGGGCCAGGTTGGCGTGCGCCTGGCCGAGCTGGCGCGCGACCTGCCGACGCCGCGCGCCATCGTGATGGCCTCGGCGCACTGGCTGGGCCGGCAGCCGCTGGTCGGCGCGCATCCGCAGCCACCGACCATCCATGACTTCGGCGGCTTCCCGCGCGCGCTGTTTGAACTGCAGTACCCGGCGCCGGGCGATCCGGCGCTGGCCGAAGAGGTGGCCGGCCGCATCGCCGCCGCTGGCCTGCCGGTGGCACTCGACCCGCAGCGTGGCCTCGACCACGGTGCCTGGGTGCCGCTGCGGCTGCTGCGCCCGCAGGCCGACATCCCGGTGGTGCCGGTGTCGATCCAGCCGATGCTCGGCCCCGAGCACCAGTTCGCGCTGGGCCGCGCGCTGGCGCCGCTGCGCGAGCAGGGCGTGCTGCTGGTCGGCTCGGGCAGCATCACCCACAACCTGCACGACTGGGGCGACTACCAGGACGGCAAGGAAGCGCCGTACGTGCGGCCCTTCATCGAGTGGGTGGAGCAGCGCCTGGCCGCCGACGACCGCCAGGCCCTGCTCGATTACCGCCGGCAGGCGCCGTTCGCCGAACGTGCGCACCCGACCGACGAGCACCTGCTGCCGCTGTTCTTCGCGATGGGCGCGGCCGGCGAGGGCGGCTTCGGTGCACGCCGCATCGACGCCGGTATCGATGCCGGCTTCCTCGCCATGGATCTGTACCGCTTCGACGGGGCATGAGCCGGGGCTGACGCGCGGCGGCCCCGGCCGTCGCGGTCATGGCCGCATGTGGTAGTTTTTTCCGGGTTTCCGGCGCTGGCTTGCGAGCCTCCCCGCGCGCCGCTTCCTGGAAGAAGCATGCATACCATTGAAGTCGTCCTGGCGATGCTGGTGGCCGTTGTCGCCAGCGGCTACCTGGTTCGTGTCCTGCCGTTCTCGTTGCCGCTGCCGCTGGTGCAGATCGGCCTGGGTGCGGTCATCGCCGGCGTGTTCAACCGCGGCCACGCGCTGGAGCCGGAGGTGTTCTTCCTGCTGTTCCTGCCGCCGCTGCTGTTCCTGGATGGCTGGCGTATTCCCAAGCAGGGGCTGTTCCGCGACAAGGGCGCGATCCTCGAGCTGGCGTTCGGCCTGGTGGTGTTCACCGTCATCGGCGCTGGCTTCCTCATCCACTGGCTGATTCCGGTGATGCCGCTGGCGGTGTGCTTCGCGCTGGCGGCCATCGTGTCGCCGACCGACCCGGTGGCGGTCGGGGCCATCGCTTCCAAGGCGCCGATTCCCAAGCGCCTGATGCACATCCTTGAGGGCGAGTCGCTGCTGAACGATGCCTCGGGCCTGGTCTGCTTCCGCTTCGCGGTGGCGGCAGTGATGACCGGCACCTTCTCGCTGGCCACGGCCTCGCTGACCTTCGTATGGGTGGCGGTGGCCGGCCTTGCTGTGGGCGTGGCAGTGACGCTGGGTGTGTCCACCTTCCAGCGCTGGCTGTGGCGCCGCTTCGGCGAAGAGCCGGGCGCGGCGATGCTGGTCAACCTGCTCATTCCGTTCGCGGCCTACCTGCTGGCCGAAGAGATCCATGCCTCGGGCATCCTCGCCGCGGTCGCCGCCGGTATCGCGATGAGCTATGTCGAGCTGACCGGACGCGTCTCCGGCAGCATGCGCGTGCAGCGCGCCGGGGTCTGGAACATGCTGCAGTTCAGCTTCAACGGCATCATGTTCGTGCTGCTGGGCGAGCAGCTGCCGGGCATCGTCGAACGCGCCACCACCACCATGAACGAGACCGGCCACCAGAGTGCGTGGTGGCTGCTGGTGTATGTGGTGGTGATCAATCTGGCACTGGTCGTGCTGCGCCTGCTGTGGGTGTGGCTGTCGCTGCGCTGGAACCTGCTGCGCGCGCGCCGTCGCGGCCTGGAGCGGGGCGAGGCGCCGAACTGGCGCATCGTGGTGGCGACCTCGGTGGCCGGCGTGCGCGGTGCGATCACCCTGGCCGGCGTGTTGACCCTGCCGCTGTTCCTGCCCGACGGCAGTGCATTCCCGGCGCGTGACCTGGTGATCTTCCTGGCCGCGTCGGTGATCCTGTTCTCGCTGCTGGGCGCCAGCATCGCACTGCCGCGGCTGTTGAAAGGCCTGCAGCTGCCGTCCGATTCGGGTGAGCGCAAGGAAGAGGATCTGGCGCGCCGGCTGTCGTCGAAGGCCGCACTGGCCGGGGTCGAGCGCATGCGCCAGCAGATGGTGATGAACCAGAACACCGAGAACGTGCAGCTGTACAACGATGCCGCCTCGCGGGTCAGCCTGCTGTACCAGCGCCACCTGGAGAAGGACAGCGACGGGCCCGACGTGGACCCGGAGAAGGTGCGGCGCATGGAACTGGGTTACCGCCAGCTGCGCAGCGCCGGCCTCAATGCCGAGCGCGAGGAGCTGTTCCGGCTGACCCGGCGCGGGGTGATCTCCGATGAGATCTCGCGACGCCTGATCCGCAACCTGGACCTGCTGGAATCGCGCAAGCGCGAATGACGCCGAATGTAGAGTCGAGCCATGCTCGACTGCTCTTGCCCCAGGCGTCATGAACCCGGAACGGAAAGCAGTCGAGCATGGCTCGACTCTACACAAGCCGGTTATTCCGGCTTCGTTTCCAGGAAATACGCCTCGACCTTGCCCTTGACCTTGATCGTCATCGGGTTGCCGCGGCGGTCGCGGGCCTTGCCGGCCTGCACGCGGATCCAGCCTTCGCTGACCGAGTATTCCTCGACGTTGTCGCGCTCGACGTCGTTGAAACGCACGCCAACGCCGCGCTCCAGCGCCTGCGCATCATGGAAGGGGCTGGCCGGGTTGATCGCCAGGTGGTCGGGAGGGGTATCGCTCATCGCTTCATTCACAGTGACGGCCACCAAGGCCGGCTTCAGCGGCACAGGATAAACCGTAGAATGCCGGCCTGCCCCAGAGGAAGTTCCGCCATGCCCGACAACAGCGACTATTTCGACTTCGAGGAAGACATCCACGACTTCGACGAAGACGGCTTCGAGGCGCGGGTCTGGAACCTGCTGGTGCTGATCAACCCGGGCGACGAAGAGCTGGCCCTGCAGCAGTTCAACCGCTGGCGCGAGCACCTGTCCGAGGACGGGCAGCCGCTGGAAGCGGACAGCGACTGGCTGCCGGCGCTGTTCACGGCCATTGCCTGGCAGTCCGGTTTCGAGGTGGAACGAGATGACCTGGAATCGCTGCAGTCGGCGGTGAACGAGCTGTCGGCGCGCTTCAACCTGCAGCTGGACTGGGGCGGCGACCTGGATGACGAGGACTTCGCTGAAGACCTGGACGGCGTGCAGCTGATGTCCACCGCCTTCGACCGCCTGCGCGAGCACAATTACACGCTGTGGAGCGTGGATGCCGGCAGCGACGGCTTCACCGGCGTGATGGCGCTGACCCGCGACGACGACGCGATGCTGGCGCTGTGCTCGCTGCTGAACGTGGAAATCCGGCTGGGCAGCGACCCGTTCTGAGATTGATGGTAGCGCCGGGCCATGTCCGGCGCTCCCATCTACGGCCGGTACTGCGCCCTGGCGTTGGCGATCACCGCTTTGACCAGCGCGCGGTCGGTGTGCCTTGAGATCGCCTGCGCGCCGAGCGCGATCGCCTGCGTACGCAGCTCGGCGGTGACGTCGTAGTGGGCGCCGCTGGCCTTGTTCTGGAAGGCCCGCGGGGGAATGCCGAGCTGCGCCGCCATCGCGTGCAGCTCGGCCAGGGTGTCGGCCATCAGGTGCGCCCAGCGCTGTCCGCGCCAGGGATGCACCGCGTCATCGACGTAGACCGTCACCGCCGCGGCCGGTTCAGGCCTGCGGCTTGCTGTCGCTGTCAGCGGCCGGAGCGGCCGGAGCGGCCTCGGCAGCGGCTTCTTCGGCCACGTCGCCCTCGGCGGCTTCGCCTTCCTCGCCCTCAGCAGCGTCGACGCCTTCGAACTCGGCGACCAGCTTGTCCAGGTACTCGTCAGCGGTCTGCTCGGATTCGGCGGCCAGGGTGTCCAGCAGCTTCTGCAGCAGTTCGGAGTACTCCAGGTTGACCTTGCGGCCTTCCTTCTCCTGCACGTTGGCCAGGTGCTTGAGCATGGCCAGCATCGGTACCGGGTTCTCGGCATTGCCCATGGTCTGGCCGCCGATGGCCAGCAGCCACTCACGGCCCTGCAGGCCGATGGCCGCGACCACCTGGCCGTCTTCGTTGGTCAGCACGGCATGGTTCTGCACCTGCTGCTGCGCGTTCAGGCGGAGGAACGGGCGCTTGGCCTGCTGCTTCTTGCGCTTGTCGCGCTTGGCCTTGGAGTTCTGGGACATGGGGTGGAGTCACCTGGAAACGGAAAGACCGCCATTGTAGCGGGTGCGCCGGGTCATGCCCCTGATGGGTGCGGACCTTGGTCCGCACGCTTTTCCCGGATGTGCGGACCAAGGTCCGCACCTACCGTTTACTTTGCCGGCCCCTGCGCGGCCTGCACGTCCGGGTCGGCGGCGGGGGCCGACAGCCCCACCTGCGGGCCGGCACCGGCCAGGGCGGCTGCTTCGGCGGCCTGGGTCATCACCACGATGCTGATGCGGCGGTTGATCGGGTTCTGCGGGTCGGCCTTGTCGAACAGCACCGACGAAGACAGGCCGACCACGCGGGTGATCTTGCTGTCCTCCAGGCCGCCGTCCACCAGTGCGCGCCGTGCGGCGTTGGCACGATCGGCGCTTAGTTCCCAGTTGCCGTAGCCGCGCGCGGCCGAATAGGCGGTGATGTCGGTGTGGCCGGTCAGGCTTATCCGGTTCGGCACGTGGTTCAGGTAATTGGCCAGCTCGTGCAGGATCTGCTGCGTGTACGGCTTCAGCGTGGCGCTGCCGAGGTCGAACATCGGCCGGTTCTGCTTGTCCACGATCTGGATGCGCAGGCCTTCCGGGGTCAGGTCCAGCAGCAGCTGGTCCTTGAACGGCTCCAGCGCCTGGCTCTTGCTGATCGCCTCCTGCAGTTCCTTCATCAGCGCTTCCAGCTGCTGCTTGTCGCGCTGCTGCTGGTCCACCGGCTGCGGCACCGCTTCCTTCTGGTTCTGGAAGGGATCGTTGCTGCTGCCCCGCGAGATGTCGGTGGCGCCACCGAGCTTGATCATCGAGGTGCTGGCGCCACCCGGGCCGGCCATGCCGGGCGCCGGCGTGGTGTTCTGCCCGCTCAGCGGGCTGGGGTTGCGGAAGTACTCGGAAATGGCCGCGCGGTCGTTCTTGTTGGTGGTGGCCATCAGCCACAGCACCAGGAAGAACGCCATCATCGCGGTCACGAAGTCGGCATAGGCCACCTTCCACGAACCGCCATGATGGGCGGCGTGGCCGGCCTTCTTGACCCGGCGGACGATGACGGTGGGCTTGGTCTCGGCCATGGCTTACTTGACCGTCTTCAGGTGCTGCTCGAAATCGGAGAAGGCCGGGCGCACGTTCGACGGCAGCGTCTTGCGGGCGAATTCCAGCGCGATCTTCGGGTTGTAGCCACGCAGACAGGCCAGCAGCGCGGTCTTCACCGATTCGTAGATGCGGCTGTCCTGCTCGGCGCGCGCTTCCATGGCGGCTGCCATCGGGCCGACGAAGCCATAGCCCAGCAGGATGCCCAGGAAGGTACCGACCAGCGCGCCGGCCACATGGCCGCCGACCTCGACGATATCCCCGCCGATCGAACCCATGGTGATGACGATGCCGAGCACCGCCGCGACGATGCCGAAACCGGGCAGTCCGTCGGCGACCTTGGTCAGCACCTGCGACGGCGCCATGGCCTCGGCGTGGTGCTTTTCCAGCTCCAGTTCCAGCAGCGGCTCCAGCTCGTGTGGCTCGATGTTGCTGCCGATCATCAGGCGCAGGCAGTCGGTGATGAAGTCGATCAGGTGGTGGTCGGCCTGCACCTTGGGGTAGTTGCCGAACAGCGCGCTTTCGGCCGGGCGCTCGACGTGGTCTTCCAGCGCCATGAAGCCTTCGCGGCGGGCCTTGTTGAGCAGTTCGTAGAGCAGGCTGAGCACATCGATGTAGTCCTGCTGCTTGTAGCGCGGGCCCTTGAACACGCCGACCATGGCCTGCAGGGTCTGCTTGACCGTCTTGGCCGGGGTGCCGACCAGGAAGGCGCCGAGCGCGGCGCCACCGATGATGACCAGCTCGTAGGGCTGCCAGAGGGCACCCAGGCGGCCGTGGGCACCGAGATAGCCCCCGATCACGCTGACGATGACGACCAGGAATCCAACGATGATGAGCATGGGGCGACGCAAGGAGAGGGGATATCTCCTTGTCGGCCCGTCGCCCGGTTTTCTGAAGAGGGAATTCTGTGAAATCGGTCAGCGGGGTGTTTCAGCCCGCCACGCCGCTTTCGGCGCCGCCACGCTGCAACGGGTCGGGCCAGGGCTCGCCATTGCCGGTGAACGAAAGTGAGACGGAGTTCAGGCAGTGGCGCTCGTAGGTGGGCGGCGGGCCGTCCGGGAATACGTGGCCCAGATGGCTGCCACAGCGCGCACAGGTGATCTCGGTGCGGACCATGCCGTGGCTGGTATCGCGGATTTCGCGCACGTGTGCCGGGTCGAACGGGGCGAAGAAGCTCGGCCAACCGGTGCCGGAATCGAACTTGGTGCTGGAGCGGAACAGCGGCAGCGCGCACAGCCGGCAGCAGTAGACGCCCTCGCGCTTGTTGTCGAGGAACACGCCGCAGAACGGCGCCTCGGTACCGTGCTGCAGCAGCACGCGGCGCTCTTCACTGCTGAGGCCGGCGATCAGCGCCTCGGTCTGGGTGGCGGTGGGGGGCGTCAGGTCGAAGGCAGTCATGGCGGCGCTCCGTGGGGTTGATGGCCTGGGGATGGCGGAAAACGTGGGGGTGCCGGCGCGCGCTTGCAAGTGTGATGGCCGTTCATGGCCGGCACACAGGTGCAGGCGCAAGGTGAATGTGATCCACGCCGGAGCGTGACATGAAACCGACCCTTTCCCTGCTGTTGATGGCCCTGTTGCCCCTGGTCGCGCAGGCCCAGGTACCGACGTCGTCGAGCCCGACCGCCACCCGCAGTGCCACCACCGTGGCACCGCAGCCGGTGATGCCGCCGCCGCAGGCCGCTCGCCCGCAGCCGCAGGTCCTGCCGTCGCCGCAGCCGGCGCAGCCGATCAGGTCCACCGGCCCCGCCCAGATCGCGCCCACCCCGGCGCCGAAGCCGGCCGACAAGGTGTACGACCGCAATGGCCGCATCGTCCCCGGGGTACGCCCGGCCGGTCCGAACCGCGTGTTCGATTCGCGTACCGGCCGCTATTACGACAGCGTGCCGGCCGGCGATGGCCAGCAGATCAAGCGCTGATCTCGGGTGCCAAACGAGGTTGGCAGCTACCGCACGCTGTCCGGCCTGAACGCACGAAAACAACCCGCTGCAGATCACTGCTTTTTCGCCTGCGATTAACCGTTCCGGGACCAACGTGACCGTGCGCCGGCATTCCGCCGCCGCATGTCCTTCGTCCACTGGATCGCGATCATGAAAAACCAGCAGAACCGTCATCCCGGCAAGGAACCGCAGGGCCGCAACCCGCAGCAACAGCAGCAACAGCAACAGATGGACCCGCAGCAGCCGCACAAGGGCGGCAAGCAGCAGGAACAGCGCTCGCAGAAGCATCCGCAGCAGCGCTGACGGACCCGGGGGTCAGAGCCCGCTGCACGGGATCTGGCCCCACTACCGTTCCGGACTCAATCCGGAATCGGCAGGCTCAGCGTCTCCTTCACCTCTTCCATCACGATGTAGCTCTTCGACTCACGTACGTGCGGCAGTGTCAGCAGCGTGCTGCCGAGCAGCTTGCGGTAGGACGCCATCTCGCTGATCCGCGCCTTCAGCAGGTAATCGAAGTCGCCCGAGACCAGATGGCACTCCAGCACGTTGGGCAGCTTCAGCGCCGCGCGCCGGAACTCCTCGAAGATGTCGCCGGACTTGTAGGCCAGGCTGATTTCCACGAAGACCAGCAGGCTGGCCTTTACCGCCGCCGGGTCCAGGTGAGCGTGATAACCGGTGATCACTGCTTCGCGTTCTAGGCGGCGCACCCGTTCGGTGCACGGGGTGGTCGACAGCCCGACCC
Organism: Stenotrophomonas sp. TWI1409; assembly: GCF_039673015.1. Lineage (NCBI taxonomy): Bacteria > Pseudomonadati > Pseudomonadota > Gammaproteobacteria > Lysobacterales > Lysobacteraceae > Stenotrophomonas > Stenotrophomonas sp. TWI1409. The sequence continues at coordinate 94,994 of NZ_JBDJKU010000008.1, read as the reverse complement.
GTTCACCCAGTTCGGTGAAGGAGATACGGCCCTCGGCCTGCAGGATGCGCAGGATCTTGCGGTCTATCTTGTCCAGTTCACGGGTACGTGTGGCCATGGCCGTCAACCTTGGGGAATGAATTGCAGGAGAACATCCTGCCGGTTGATCGCAAATCAGGCAAATCAACTGGTATTGGCTGTCTATACTTCCCCAATTATGGTCCCGGCACGCTCCAGTGCAGGGAATGATCGGGTTGGAGAAGTCCCATGCGAGTCCTAGTCCTCGGCAGCGGCGTGATCGGCACCACCAGTGCCTGGTACCTGCGACAGGCCGGGTTTGAAGTCACGGTCATCGACCGTCAGCCCGGCCCGGCGCTGGAAACCAGCTTCGCCAATGCCGGCCAGCTGTCGTTCGGCTACACCTCGCCGTGGGCCGCCCCGGGCGTGCCGAAGAAGGCCATCGGTTGGCTGTTCGAAAAGCACGCGCCGCTGGCGATCAAGCCGGGCATGGACCTGGCCCAGTACCGCTGGCTGTGGCAGATGCTGCGCAACTGCACCCACGAGCGCTACGCGATCAACAAGGCGCGCATGGTGCGCATGTCCGAGTACAGCCGCGACTGCCTGAACGAGCTGCGCGCGCAGATCGGCATCGAGTTCGAAGGCCGCGACCTGGGCACCACCCAGCTGTTCCGCACCCAGCAGCAGCTGGATGCCTCGGCGCAGGACATCGAGATCCTGGCCCAGTACGGCGTGCCGTACGAGGTACTGGACCGCGCCGGCATCATCCAGGCCGAACCGGCCCTGGCCCATGTCGATGGCCTGGTCGGCGCGCTGCGCCTGCCGCGTGACCAGACCGGCGACTGCCAGCTGTTCACCCGCCGCTTGGCGCAGATGTGCGTGGATGCCGGTGTCGAGTTCCGTTTCGACCAGGACATCACCGGCCTGGAGTTCGATGGCGATCGCATCACCGGCGTACGCATCGATGGCAAGCTGGAAACCGCCGACCGCTTCGTGGTCGCACTCGGCAGCTATTCGCCGGCGCTGGTCGCATCGCTGGGCATGCGCCTGCCGGTGTATCCGCTGAAGGGCTACTCGCTGACCCTGCCGATCACCGACCCGGCGATGGCGCCGACCTCGACCATCCTCGATGAGAGCTACAAGGTGGCGGTGACCCGCTTCGACGACCGCATCCGCGTCGGTGGCATGGCCGAAGTGGCCGGCTTCGACCTGTCGCTGTCGCAGCGCCGTCGCGAGACCCTGGAGCTGGTGGTCAGCGATCTCTACCCGAAGGGCGGCGACCTGTCGCGCGCGCAGTTCTGGACCGGCCTGCGCCCGGCCACGCCGGACGGTACGCCGGTGATCGGCGCCACGCCATTCCGCAACCTGTACCTCAACACCGGCCACGGCACGCTGGGCTGGACCATGGCCTGCGGCTCGGGCCGCTACCTGGCCGACCTGATGAGCGCGCGCCAGCCGCAGATCAGCACCGAAGGCCTGGATATTTTCCGCTACGGCCAGTACGGTCACGCGCCGCAACAAGAGAACCGCACATGCGTCCTGCCCGCGCGCTGATCGATCTGGGCGCCCTGCGCAGCAACTACCGGCTCGCCCGTGAACTGGGCGGTGGCAAGGCCCTGGCGATCATCAAGGCCGATGCCTATGGCCACGGCGCAGTGCGCTGCGCGCAGGCACTGGAAGGCGAGGCCGATGGTTTCGGCGTGGCCACCATCGAAGAGGCGCTGGAACTGCGCCAGGCCGGCATCCGTGCGCCGATCCTGCTGCTGGAAGGTATCTTCGAGCCCAGCGACATGGCGCTGGTGGCCGAGCATGATTTCTGGTTCGCCGTCGGTTCGCCGTGGCAACTGGAAGCCGTCGCTGCCTTCGACAGTCCGCGTCCGTTGACGGTGTGGCTGAAGCTGGACAGCGGCATGCATCGCCTCGGCCTGGACGTGGACAGCTTCCGCGCCGCGCATGCACGCCTGTCGGCGCTGCCGCAGGTCGAACGGATCGTGCTGATGACCCACCTGGCGCGTGCCGACGAGCTGGATAGCGAACGCACCCACGAGCAGGCGGCGACGTTCGCGCGGGCCATCGACGGCCTCGATGGCGAGACCAGTGTGTGCAACTCGCCGGCGCTGCTGGGCTGGCCGGATGTACGCAGCGACTGGGTGCGCCCGGGCCTGATGCTGTACGGCGCCAATCCGCTGCCTGACAACACTGTACTGACCGAGCGCCTGCGCCCGGTGATGACGATGCAGTCGAAGGTGATCGCCGAACGCTGGATCGAGGCCGGTGAGCCGGTGGGCTATGGCGCGCGCTTCGTGGCCAAGGCACGCACCCGCGTGGGCGTGGTCGCGCTCGGCTATGCCGACGGTTATCCGCAGTTCGCCCCGAATGGCACCCCGGTGCTGATCGATGGTCAGCCCGGTGCCCTGATCGGGCGCGTGTCGATGGACATGCTGACCGTGGACCTGACCGCGCACGCGCAGGCCGGCATCGGCAGCGTGGTGGAACTGTGGGGCAGTGCACCGACGCTGTCCGAACTGGCGCCGCGCTGCGGCGTGAGTGCGTACCAGCTGCCCTGCGCGGTCAAGCGCGTGGCGAAGGTCTATCAGGACTGACCGAACGCTGGCCGTGCACGGCTCTGGTAGCGGCCGACCTTGGTCGGCGCTGTGAATGCGTGTCGACCAAGGTCGACACCTACCGGTAGGTCTAACACGCAGTGGCCGCCGGGCGCGGTTCTGGTAGCGGCCGACCTTGGTCGGCGCTTTGAATGCGTGTCGACCAAGGTCGACACCTACCGGTAGGTCTAACACGCAGTGGCCGCCGCACGCGGCTCTGGTAGAGGCCGACCTTGGTCGGCGCTGTGAATGCGTGTCGACCAAGGTCGACGCCTACCGATGGGTCTAACGCGCAGTGGTCGCCGGGCGCGGCACTGGTAGCGGCCGACCTTGGTCGGCGCTTTGAATGCGTGTCGACCAAGGTCGACACCTACCGGTGAGTCGCGCCGCCCGGGATCATCGTGCGGCGGTGGCCTGGCTGGTCAGCTGCCGCTTCACCCAGTCATCGATCAGGCGCTTCTCGTAGCGCAGCGGATCACTGTCGCTCTTCAGCCCCAGGTTGTGCAGGTAGCCGGTATCGCTGAGGCGCGCATCGCCCTCGCTGACGATACGGCCGCTGGCGTCCTTCAACGTGTACTGCAGGCTGATCCGCGGCGGGTAGATGTCACGCATAATCCGGATGTCGCGGCCACGCGGGCCATGCCACGGCTCGTAGTCACCGGCGCGCTTGATGTCGACCAGGGTCACATCGAGGGTCTGCCCAGGCTGCAGCGGCTTGGCGGCGGTGGTCTGCAGGTAGCGTGCCAGCTGCTGTACCCAGTCGCCACGCTCGGCCTCGAAGCGGTTGGTGCTCTGGCGGATCTCGGTGAATTTGGCCGGGTCTTCCCATTTCACGCTGACCGGGCCATCGGCCTGCAACGCACGTGGCGCGTCCGCATCGGTCACGGTGCGCGGTGCAGCGTCGGCGCCGCCCGCCACCAGGGCGCCTGCCAGCAGGGCAATCGCGAGTGAGCGTTTCATGACGGTCTCCTGCGTCCCCGCGATGGGAACGATGTTGATCACAGATCGAGTGTGATCCTGCGGCCGGGCCGCCGCAATGGCAGATTGCGTCATGCGCAAGAGTGGTTGCCGCCAATTCATCGTCGTCAACCATGACTGACGGCGCTTGACGCTGTGAATACGCCCTTTGGAAGATGCTGTGCCTCCAACCCGGCCTGCACTGACGCCCTTGTCCACACTGCCGCCCCTCGTGGAGCGCCCACCGATGATGGTGCCGGCGCCCGAACCCGACCTGCATCATGGCGTGCTTGAGCGCATCAACGCCGGTTTCTGCGTGATCCAGGTGCTGTTCGAGGGCGATCGTGCGGTCGACTATCGTTTCATCGAGGTCAACGACGCCTTCGAGCGCCACACCGGCCTGAAGGATGCGCGTGGCCAGCGCATGACGGCGCTGGAACCGGGCCACGAGGAAGACTGGTTCCGTATCTACGGCGAAGTTGCCCGCAGTGGCCGGCCGGCACAGTTCGAGATGGAAGCGCGTGCGCTGGGCCGCTCGTTCGCGGTGGATGCGGTGCGCGTGGGCCGCCCGGGTGAGGACAAGGTCGGCATCCTGTTCTTCGACATCACCGCGCGCAAGCAGATGGAAGTGGAGCTGGGCGAAAGCGAAGCCCGCTTCAGTGCGCTGGCCGACGGTCTGCCGATGCCGGTGTGGGTGCTCGACGAGCGCGGCCATGCCCGTTTCGTCAACAGCGCTTTCAGTGAGTTCTTCGGCGGCGACGAGACGCGCGTGCCGGAAGACGTCTGGCGTGGCCTGGTGCACCCGGATGATGCGTCGGTGTTCGAGTACGAACTGCAGGAAGCGCTGAAGGCACAGCGGTCGATGCATGCGCTGGTGCGGGCCCGACGCGCCGATGGCGACTGGCGTTGGTTGGAGATGAACGCGCGTCCGCGCTTCTCGCGGATGGGCCGCTTCATCGGCCTGGCCGGCAGCAGCCCGGACGTGACCGAACGCCGCGAGATCGAACTGGCCCGCGAGGAGCTGCTGCAGTCCGAGCGTGCCGCGCGCAGCGCCGCGGAGAACATGGCGCGGCTGAAGGACGAGTTCCTGGCCACGCTGTCGCATGAACTGCGTACGCCACTGACCACCATCCTCGGTTGGAGCGAACTGCTGCTGCAGCGCGTGGACAACACCAGCCCGCTGTACAAGGGTCTGAACGTGATCGCCAACAGCGCCGGTGCGCAGAAGCGGCTGATCTCGGACATGCTCGACCTCAGCAGCATGCTGCTGGGCAAGGTGCAGCTGGAGGTGGAGATACTGGATCTGCGCGACCTGCTGGGCGAAGCCATCGGCGCGCAGGAGCTGGTCGCCGAAGGCAAGGCGCTGGACGTGAGCCTGCAGCTGCCGGAGCAGCCCAGCCTGGTGCTGGGCGATGCCACCCGCCTGCAGCAGGTGTTGTGGAACCTGCTGTCGAATGCGATCAAGTTCACCCCGGCCGAAGGCCGCATCGATCTGCAGCTGCAGGCCGACGGCAACCACTGGGTGATCACCGTGCGCGACACCGGCGACGGCATCGCGCCCGAATTCCTCAATCATCTGTTCAGCCGCTTCCGCCAGGCCGATGGCACCACCACCCGACGCCATGGCGGCCTCGGCCTGGGCCTGGCCATCGTGCAGCAGCTGGTTGAACTGCATGGCGGTACCGTCACCGCTGCCAGCGAGGGCCATGGCCACGGCGCCACCTTCACCGTGCGCTTGCCGCAGCACATTCCCGATGCCGAACGGCGGCCGCTGCGCGAAGTGATCAGCGGACCGATCCTGGAGCCGGTGATCGTCGAGCCGTATCCGCTGCGTGGCATGCACGTGCTGGCGGTGGAAGACCAGCCGGAAGTGCTGGAGTACCTGCGGCGCATGCTGGAAGAGCAGGGCGCAAGCGTGTCGGCAGCCAGCTCGGCCGGTGAAGCGCTGGCGCTGCTGGCCGATACCGGGCACCTGCAGTACCACGTGATGCTGACCGACATCGGCATGCCGGGCATGGATGGCTATGGCCTGGTGCGCACGCTGCGCGAGGACATGGGCGTGGATGCGATGACCCTGCCGGCGGTTGCCGTGACCGCGCTGGCACGTGCCGATGACCGGCGCCGGGCGCTGGCGTCGGGCTTCCAGGAACACGTGGCCAAGCCGTACTCGGTGGCGCAGCTGGTGGCTGCGGTACGCAAAGTGCAGGTGCCACGCGCGGACAGCGCGCTGCACTGAGCATTCACGGCCGATCGGCGACCCTGTACGCAGGAGGTCGCCGATGTCCCGTACAGCTCCCCGCATCCACACCGATCCGGCGCAGATTGCGCGCCTGGAAGCCCTGCTGCCGCAGCTGGAAGGCGAAACGCAGGTGGAACTGACCCTGCACGATGGTCGCCGCCTGCTCGGCACCGTCGCCGTGAAACCGACAGTGCAGCAGTACCGCAACGAGGCCGGCGACGAAGGCAGCAACGGCCAGCTGCGGCTGGATGACTACGATACGCCGGTGCAGCAGCACCACGTGTGGCTGGACGAGATCGCCAGCATCCGCAGGTTGCCGCCCAGGGTCTGACGGCAACCTGCCAACCCCATCCACGCATGGCGTGGACCTACTGGAAAGGGCCACGCATGGATGTGCGTGACCTCGTCATCGGCCAGGCCTCATGCCGTCCACGCACAGCGTGGATTTTCCAGAGGTTGCAGTAGAGCCACGCCATGCGTGGCTGTTGGGATCAATGCTCGAACAACGTAGGCGTCGCCTCGAACCGGCGCGCATAGGCGCGTTCTTCCGCCACCCTCGCCACCTCGTCGTCGGCCAGGTCCGGTGCGCCGTACACCGCATAGGCCACGCTTCCGTCGGCACCATGGCCGACCTGGTGCAGCCGGTAGCGCGAGTGGCCACCGCCGGTGTCCTCGGGGTAATGCACGGGCGGATGGCTGCCTTCCAGGTCCATTTCACTGTTGTCGACCACGCCACCGACGAACAAGGCTCGCATGCAGGTTCTCCTGGGTTTCCGGGGGGAGCCTCTACCCTGAACGTTTCAATGTTGCTGGCAGATCAAGGCCACGTTCGGGTTTCGCAAAGCGGCCGCCGGGGCCGGCCCGGCCAAGCCGGTACAATGGACGGCCCTCACGCTTGAAGTACCCGCGCCGATGGCCTCCAGCGACGACGCCCCCCTGCAGACCCTGTTCCTGCCGTTCTCCCAAGGCGCCCTGCGCTGGCCGGAGGGCCCGGTGGCCTTCCTGCGTGCCCGCGACGGCTGGCCGCTGCGCGAAGTGGCCGGCAACCGCGAAGTGCATTGCGAGCAGAGCTTTGCCCCGTTCGCGCAGCCGCTGCAGCAGGCCGCCGGCTGGACCGTCAGCGGCCAGCTGGATGATGTGGCCGGCAAGGGCCGCTACCCGCTGGTGCTGGTGCTGCCGCCGCGCCAGCGCGAGGAGGCCCGTGCCCTGTTCGCGCGCGCGCTGGCGCTGGTCGCCGACGGCGGCCGCATCGTCGCCTGCCAGTCCAACAACGAAGGCGCACGTTCGGGCGAGGGCGACCTCAAGCAACTGACCGGCCTCGGCGGCAGCCTGACCAAGAACCACTGTCGCGTGTACTGGACCGCCCCGATGCAGGGCCAGCACGACGCCGACCTGGCCAAGCGCTGGTCGGCGCTGGATGCGGTGCGGCCGATCGTCGGCGGCCGTTTCCTCAGCCGCCCGGGCGTGTTCGCCTGGGATCGCATCGACCCGGCGTCGGCGCTGTTGGCCGAGCACCTGCCGGCCGACCTGGCCGGGCGTGCCGCCGACCTCGGCGCGGGCTATGGCTATCTGTCGCGCGAGCTGCTGGAGCGCTGCCCGAAGATCACCGCGCTGGATCTGTACGAAGCCGAGCAGCGTGCGCTGGCCCTTGCCGAACTGAACCTGGCGCCGCCGCCGCGCGCGCTGCCGCTGCGCTTCCTGTGGCAGGACGTCACCGGCGGCATCGAGCCGGGCTACGACGTCATCATCAGCAACCCGCCGTTCCACACGCCCTCGCGCGCCGATCGCCCGGATATCGGCCAGCGCTTCATCGCCGTGGCCGCGCAGGCGCTGCGCCCGGGCGGACGCCTGTACGTGGTGGCCAACCGCCACCTGCCGTACGAGTACACGCTCAACGAGAGCTTTGGCGCGGTGCGCGTGATCGCCGAGCGTGATGGCTTCAAGCTGGTGGAAGCGGTGAAGGGGAAGGGCAAGTGAAGCTGGTCAAGCTCATCGCCAACCTGGGCTATGGCAGCCGCAAGCAGGTGCAGTGGATGTTCCGCGAAGGCCGCGTCACCGACGCCGACGGCGAGGTGCTGTATGCCGACGACCAGGTGCCGCACGAGGCGATCCGGGTCGATGGCGAGCCGCTGGACCCGCCGGTGGGGCTGTCGATCGCGCTGCACAAGCCGGCCGGCTACACCTGTTCGACCAAGGACACCGGCCGCCTGATCTACGACCTGCTGCCGCCGCGCTTCCGCGACCGCGATCCGGTGCTGTCCACCGTGGGCCGCCTCGACCGCGAGACCAGCGGCCTGCTGCTGCTGACCGACGATGGCGGCCTGCTGCACCGGATCATCTCGCCGAAGTCGAAGCTGCCCAAGGTCTACGAAGTGGAACTGAGCGACGACCTGCGCGGCGACGAAGTGGCGTTGTTCGCCAGCGGTACGCTGATGCTGGAGTCCGAGAAGACCCCCCTGCTGCCGGCTGAACTGGAAGTGCTGGATGCGCGTCGCGCACGCCTGGTGCTGCATGAAGGCCGCTACCATCAGGTACGCCGCATGTTCGCCGCCACCGGCAACCACGTGCAGGCCCTGCACCGCAGCCGTGTCGGCGGGCTGGACCTGCGGGGACTGGACGAGGGGCAATGGCGGCAGCTCACCTCCACCGATCTGGATACGCTGTTCGCTCCATGACCACCATCGCTGCGCTGCCGTTCCTCCCCGACGCCGTCATCTTTGACATGGACGGCCTGATGATCGACAGCGAGCGGGTCTCGCTGGCCTGCTGGAGCGAGGCGGCCGACGAATTCGGGCTGGGTCTGGACGAGACGGTGTTCCTGCGCATGGTCGGCCTCGGCGACCGCGATACGCACGCCCTGTTGCGCGCGCAGGGCATCGAGGACAGCGTGATCGACGCGGTGGCTGCACGTTGCCATGAGCTGTACGAAGCACGCACACAGACCGGCCTGCCGCTGCGTCCGGGCATTCTGGAGCTGCTGGAGCTGCTGAAAGCGCACGCGGTACCGCGCGCGGTGGCAACCACCACGCGGCAGCCGCGGGCCAACCGCAAGCTGGCCGCGGCCGGCCTGCTGCCGTATTTCGATGCCGTGATCACCAGTGGTGATGTGGCGCGGCCGAAGCCGGCGCCGGATATCTACCTGCTGGCCGCGCAGCGGCTGGGCCAGGTGCCCGAGCGCTGCCTGGCGCTGGAAGATTCACCGGCCGGCACGCGTGCAGCGCTGGCTGCCGGCATGACCGTGATCCAGGTGCCGGACCTGGTGCATCCGGATGAAGAGCTGCGCGCACTGGGCCACCGCATCGTCGGCTCGCTGGTGGACGCGCACGCGCTGCTGCTGCCGCTGCTGCCGAGGTAACGGTGGGCGCCGACCGTGGGTCGGCACACCCAATGCCCCGGTAGGTGCCAACCTTGGTTGGCACGCCCAAACGCCCCGGTAGGTGCCGACCGTTGGTCGGCACGCCTTCCCATCACACCCGCCCGAACACCAGCGCAGCGTTGGTGCCACCGAAGCCAAAGCTGTTGGACATCACGGTATCCAGCTTCTGCTCGCGGCTCTCGCGCAGGATCGGGAAGCTTTCCACCTTCGGGTCCAGTTCGCCGATGTTGGCCGAACCGGCAACGAAGCCATCGCGCATCATCAGCAGGCAGTAGATCGCCTCATGCACGCTGGCCGCACCCAGCGAATGGCCGGACAACGCCTTGGTCGAGGACAGCGGTGGCACCGCATCGCCGAACACTTCGCGGATCGCGTTGAGCTCGGTGACGTCGCCCAGCGGCGTGGAAGTGCCGTGGGTGTTGAGGTAGTCAAGCGGACGATCGACGCCCTGCAGCGCCATCTTCATGCAGCGCACCGCGCCTTCACCGGACGGCGCGACCATGTCGGCGCCATCGGAGGTCACGCCATAGCCGATCAGCTCGGCATGGATGTGCGCACCGCGCGCAACGGCGTGGTCGTAGTCCTCCAGCACCAGCATGCCGCCGCCACCGGCGATGACGAAGCCGTCGCGGTCCTTGTCGTACGGACGCGAGGCGCTGGCCGGGGTCTCGTTGAAGCTGGTCGACAGCGCACCCATCGCATCGAACATCACGCTCATCGACCAGTGCAGGTCTTCACCGCCACCGGCGAACATGATGTCCTGCGCGCCATGGCGGATCATGTCCGCGGCGGCGCCGATGCAGTGCGCCGAGGTCGCGCAGGCGGCCGACAGCGAGTAGCTGACACCCTTGATCTGGTAGGCGGTGGCCAGGCAGGCCGAGACCGTCGAGCACATCGTGCGCGGCACCATGTACGGGCCGACCTTGCGTACACCACGTTCGCGCAGCAGGTCGACTGCGCCGATCTGCCATTCGCTGGAGCCGCCGCCGGAACCGGCGATCAGGCCGGTGCGCAGGTTGCTGACCTGCTCGGGGCTGAGCCCGGCATCGGCGATCGCATCGCGCATGGACAGGTAGGCGAAGGCCGCCGCATCGCTCATGAAGCGCTTCTGCTTGCGGTCGATCAGCGCCTCCAGGTCGAGGTCGACGCGACCGCCTACCTGGCTGCGCAGGCCCGCTTCTGCGTGGTCGGCCAGGGCGGTGATGCCCGAGCGCCCTTCGCGCAGCGCAGCCGAAACGGTATCCAGATCATTGCCGAGGCAGGACGTGATGCCCATGCCGGTGATGACGACGCGACGCATCAGAAGCTCCCGGTTTCAGTGAACAGGCCGACGCGCAGGTCGCGCGCGCTGTAGATTTCGCGGTCATCCACGTACATGCGGGCGTCCGACTGGGCCATCACCAGCTTGCGGTTGATGACACGGCTGATGTCGATCTCGTAGCGCACCAGTTTGGCCTCCGGCAGTACCTGGCCGGTGAACTTCACCTCGCCGCAGCCCAGTGCGCGGCCCTTGCCGGGGGCGCCCAGCCAGGTCAGGAAGAAGCCGGTCAGCTGCCACATGGCATCCAGGCCGAGGCAGCCGGGCATCACCGGGTCGCCGATGAAGTGGCAGCCGAAGAACCACAGGTCCGGGCGGATATCCAGTTCGGCGCGTACCATGCCCTTGCCATGCGGTCCGCCGTCCTCGCGGATGTCGGTGATGCGGTCGAACATCAGCATCGGATCGTTGGGCAAACGGCCGGCGGCGGTGCCGAACAGTTCACCGCGTGCGCTGGCCAGCAGCTGTTCGCGGTTGAACGCGTGGAGACGGGTCATGAAGCACAATCCTGGAAGCGGGGAAACAGGGAAACAAGCGCTCGAGGATGCCCGTGGAAACTGCGCCGATCAAACATTTCAACCGTACGCAACCGTAGTGTTTTCAATGGAATACGCGCATCCTGTTGATGTGCAACGACCATACTTCGGCGTGTGGCCCGTTCGGCACGCCCCCGCCCTTTCCGCCTGACATGACCCGACTGCGCAAGATCATCCACGTCGACATGGACGCGTTCTACGCGTCGGTGGAGCAGCGCGACGATCCGTCACTGCGCGGCAAGCCGGTGGTTGTGGCATGGCGCGGCGCGCGCTCGGTGGTGTGCGCGGCCTCGTACGAGGCACGCGTGTTCGGCGTGCGTTCGGCAATGCCGGCGCTGCGTGCCGAACGCCTGTGTCCGGATGCGATCTTCGTGCCGCCGGACTTTGCACGTTACAAGGCGGTGTCACGCCACGTGCGCGAGATCTTCCTGCGCCACACCGACCTGGTCGAGCCGCTGTCGCTGGACGAGGCCTACCTGGATGTGACCGAGCCGAAGAGCGGCATCGAACTGGCCACCGACATCGCCCGCACCATCCGTGCGCAGATCCGCGAGGAGACGAACCTGACCGCTTCAGCCGGGATCGCGCCGAACAAGTTCCTGGCCAAGATCGCTTCGGACTGGCGCAAGCCCGATGGCCAGTTCGTGATTCCGCCGCAGCGGGTGGACGCGTTCCTGCTGCCGCTGCCGGTGAACCGCGTGCCCGGCGTCGGCAAGGTGATGGAAGGCAAGCTGGCCGCGCGCGGCATCGTCACCTGCGGCGACCTGCGGCAGTGGGCACTGATCGAACTGGAAGAGGCGTTCGGCAGTTTCGGCCGCAGCCTGTACAACCGCGCACGCGGCATCGACGAGCGGCCGGTGGAGCCGGACCAGCAGGTGCAGTCGATTTCCTCCGAAGACACCTTCGCCGAGGATCTGCCGCTGGAAGACCTGGGGGAGGCGATCGTGCAGTTGGCAGAGAAGACCTGGAATGCCACGCGCAAGACCGAACGCGTCGGCCACACCGTGGTGCTGAAACTGAAGACCGCGCAGTTCCGCATCCTCACCCGCAGCTTCACCCCGGAGCGCCCGCCGGAATCGATGGAAGAACTGCGCGACATCGCCCTGGCCCTGCGCGCCCGCGTCGACCTGCCGGCGGAGACCCGCTACCGGCTGGTGGGTGTCGGGCTCGGCGGCTTCCGCGAAAAGGAACCGATGGTGCAGGGCGAATTGTTCGAGCACTGATCATTGTCGTGCCGACCAACGGTCGGCACCCACCAACAGCAGCAGGTTCCATCAGCAGCAGGTTCCGACAGATGGCGGGAAACTGTCGAAGGCGGGGTGGGTCCGGTTGCGGGGGCGTGAGCGCCATGGATGGCGCGACCGAGCTTACATGGACGTACTTGCAGCGTCCCCCGCAACCGGACCCACCTCGCCATCCCACGGATAGCCAGCTGTTGCTGTTGCTTCGGCTGTTGCCGTTGCATTGAGCAGGTGCAGGGCGCAGCCCTGCAAAAGAAAACTCCCTACCTCATGGCCACTGCATCTCGCCCTTGGCCACCTTCGCACTCAACTCCAGCGACTCCACGCCCGCCAGCTTCGGGTAGCGCGCCTGCATTGCTTTCACCAGCGCCGCACTGTCCTTCGCCTTTGCCGCCTCAACATCGAACGCGCGGATGTAGTCCGAGGTGAAGCGCAGCGCACTGGCATCCAGTGCCGCACCCGGCGCGTAATGCCCCGGCACCACCACCTTCGGCTTCAGCGCCTGCAGCCGCTGCAGGGTCTGCAGCCAGTCGGCATGTGACTTCGGGGTCTGCGTGTCGGCCATCCACACGTGCTCGCCCGCCACTACCGGAATACCACCGACGATCGCGCGCAGCGACGGCACCCATAGCACCGTGCGGTCCGGGGTCGGGCCATCGAGGCCGATCAGCGGCAGGCGCTGGCCTTCCAGTTGCAGGGCATCGCCGTCCAGCACCTGCGGCACCACGATGCGCGCCGGCACGTCGGCACCCATCTTCGGCCCCCAGTAGGCCAGCTTGCCGGCCTGGGTCTGCTGGATGTGGGCGACGGTCTGCGCGGTGGCGACGATGCGCGCCTGCGGGAACGCGTCCTGCAGCGTGGCCAGGCCGAAGTAGTAGTCCGGATCACCGTGGCTGATGTAGATGGTGGTCAGCTGCTTGCCGCTGGCGCGGATCAGCTCGACCAGCTTGCGCGCGTCGCTGGCAGCAAACTGCGCATTGACCAGGATCGCGTCGTGGCGGCCTTCGATCAGCACCGAGGACACCGAGAACATCGCCTGCGGGCCGGGATGGAAGGTCTGCAGGTGCAGCTGGGATTTCGTGGCCGTGGCCGGCGCTGCGGCGGCCGGCGCGGCGAGCAGTGGCGCACTGGTGAAGCTGGCGGCCAGGGCGAGGGGGAGCAGCAGGGCAGCGGTACGCATGGGGCATTCCTTGTGGCGGACGGCGAGCCGGGCGTGGGCCTGGCTCACAGGTGGGTAGCGCCGGGCCATGCCCGGCGGCCTGGCATCAGTACGCCGCAGTGATGATCTGCTTCGGGTACTGGTGCGCTTCCAGCTCGGCGACGAACGCCACGCCGTAGTCGGCGTAGCTGATGCGGCTGTGGCCGCTGGCATCAGCGAGGAAGGCCTTGGCCTGCACGCGGTACTGGCCGCGCTGTTCACCCGGGCCGATTTCGGCGGCCGGCGAGAAGAAGGTCCAGTCCAGGTCATCCACCGCCTGCAGGCGGTTGAACGCCTCACGGTGTGCCAGTGCGTACGGCTTGTAGGCGTCCGGGAAGGTGGGGGTATCGACCAGCTGCACGCCGGGTGCGACTTCCAGACTGCCGGCGCCACCGACCACCACCAGGCGCGGTACACCGGCCTTGCGTGCGGCGGCGGCCAGCTGCGCGGCGACCTCGCCGACGCGGCCGATGTCATCGCCCGGGCGCGGGCCGTAGGCACTGGCCAGCACGTCGTGGCCGGTGATGGCGGCAACCAGCGCGTCCTGGTCATCCAGCGAGGCGATCACGGGATGGGCACCGGCCAGCTCGGCCGGGAGGTCCTGCGCGCTGCGCACGATGACAGTGAGTTCGTGGCCGCGGGCCAGCGCGTGGCGGGCGATCTGGCGGCCGATGTTGCCGGTGGAACCAACGAGGGCGATTTTCATGGCATGACTCCGTGGGGCGGTGTGGGGTGGGAATGGGGCCACTCTAGGCTGCTGCAGTTGCTCGAAAAACAGCGTATAACGCGCTTGTTTGTTGCATGGATCGAGCATATGGACCGATTGACCGCCATGACCGTGTTCGTCGAGGTGGCCGAGCGCGGCAGCCTCACCGCCGCCGCCGAGGTGCTGGACATGTCACGGGCGATGGTCAGCCGCTACCTGGCCGAGGTCGAGAGCTGGCTGGGCGCACGCCTGCTGCACCGGACCACGCGCCGGGTCAGCCTGACCGGCCCCGGCGAGGCAGCGCTGGCGCGCTTCCGGCAGATGCTGGCGATCGGCGAAGAACTGCAGGGCGAGCTGGCCAGTGATGATCCCGAGCCGCACGGTACGCTGCGGGTGACCGCCAGCGTCTCATTCGGGCAGAGCCACCTGGCGCGGGCGGTGGCCGGCTTCGTGGCGCGCCACCCAGCGGCACGCATCGAGCTGCTGCTGGTCGACCGCACCGTGAACCTGGTGGAGGAGCGGGTGGACCTGGCCGTGCGCATCGCGCGCCAGATCGATCCCAGCCTGATCGCACGGCGGCTGGCCACCTGCCGCTCGGTGCTGTGCGCGACGCCGTCCTACCTGCAGGCACGCGGTACGCCGACCGCCCCCGAGCACCTGTCCGCGCACAACTGCCTGACCCATCACTACGTCGGCAAGAGCCTGTGGCAGCTGCACCGCGATGGGCGTTCGCTGTCGGTGGCGGTGGGTGGCAACATCAGTGCCAACGAGGCCTCGCTGCTGCTGGAGGCGGTGCGCGCCGGTGCCGGCATCGCCATGCTGCCGACCTACCAGGTGGCGCCGCTGCTGCGCAGTGGCGAACTGATCGAACTGCTGCCCGAATTCAGCCTGGACGAACTCGGCATTCATGCCGTGTACGCGTCACGGCGCCAGCAGCCCGCTATCATGCGGCGATTCCTGGATTTCCTGGGCGAGTGTTTCGCCAGCCCGGCCTTCCAGGATCTGGATTGGCGCCCACCGGGCAAGGAGAACACATGAACCATGGACAGGCCTTGATCGACCACAACCGTGCTGCCTGGGACCGCCAGGCCAGCGAAGTGCGCGAATGGTCGCGCCCGGTGGAAAGTTCAACGATTGCCGCCGCGCGCGAAGGCCGCTGGCAGGTGCACCTGACGCCCCGCGCGTTGCCACTGGACTGGATGGGTGATGTGCGCGGCCGTCGCATCCTGTGCCTGGCCTCGGGCGGTGGTCAGCAGGCACCGGTGCTGGCCGCTGCGGGCGCTGACGTCACCGTGTTCGATCTCTCCGACGGGCAGCTGGAACAGGACCGCAGGGTCGCCGCGCGCGATGGCCTGCAGCTGCGCACCGTGCAGGGCGACATGCGCGATCTGCACGTGTTTGCCAACGACAGTTTCGATGTGGTGTTCCACCCGATCTCGAACCTGTACGTGCCTGATGTGCGCCCGGTGTGGACCGAGTGCCGCCGCGTGCTGGCACGCGATGGCATGCTGATGGCCAGCTTCTACAACCCGGTGCTGTTCGTTGGCGCGCGCGATCCGCAGCTGGATGCACAAGGCCTGATCCGGCCACAGTACGCCATTCCCTATTCGGACCTGGAAGACCTGGCGCCGGCCGAGCGCGAGGCGAAGCTGGCACGGGGTGACGCGCTGACCTTCGGCCACAGCCTGACCGAACTGATCGGTGGTCAGCTCGATGCCGGCTTCATCATCGATCGCTTCATGGAAGACTGGCAGCCGCAGCCGCGCTTCCTGATCGATCGCTATCTGCCCACCTTCCTGGCGACCCGCGCGCGCCGGATCGGCTGAGGCGGATCGGCGCAAAAACCAGCGGCGTACAATGGACGGCCCCACGTCATGCAGGTGCCGTCCCTTGTCGTATCCCTATCCGCTGGTCGTGTTCGACCTTGATGGCACGCTGGTCGACAGCGCCGCCGATATCGCCGAAGCACTGAACCGCACGCTGGAGGACATCGGTGTGGCACGCGTGCCGGAAGCCACGGTGCTGGGCTGGATCGGAGATGGTGTGCGCCGCCTGGTCGAGCAGGCCGTGCATGCCGCCGGTCGCGAAGTCGACCTGGCCGAAGTGATGCCGGTGTTCATGGTGCACTACCGTGAGTGCCTGCTGCGCAGCCCGCGCCTGTTCGATGGCGTGGCCGAAGCGCTGACGCAGCTGCGTGCGCGCAACGTGCCGCTGGCGATCTGCACCAACAAGCCCGAAGCGCTGGTGCCACCGCTGCTGCAGCACCTGGGCATCGGTGATGCGTTCGCGCTGGTGTTGGGTGGCGACTCCCTGCCGCAGCGCAAGCCCAGTGGTGAACCGCTGCGGCACGTCGCCGCGCACTTCGGGCTGCCGGTGGACGCATGCCTGATGGTGGGTGATTCGTTGACCGACTACCGCGCCGCCGAAGATGCGGGCATGCCGATCGCACTGGTGCGTTACGGCTATCCGCGTGGCCTGGACCTGGCCACCGCGCATGCGGTGGCGGTGATCGACGACCTGCGTGAGTTGCCGGGGTTGCAGGGCTGATGCAACGGACATCCCTGGTCGCCGGCCGGTAACCCGGGCCGACGCAATGGGTAGTGCCGGCCGTTGGCCGGCAATCCCGGATCGGCGCATTGGGTAGTGCCGGCCGCTGGCCGGCAACCCGGGATGCGTTGCCGAAGGTCATGATGTTGCCGGCCAGCGGCCGGCACTACCATGACCGTCGCGGTCACTTCGGCTGGTAACGCACGCTCAGCTGGTACTCGCGGCCCGGCTGGTTGAACCACGCCACGGTTTCATAAGTGCGGTCGAATACGTTGGCGGCGCGCGCCAGCAGCGACCACGACGGCGTCAGCGCGTACTCGGCGCGCAGGTCCAGCGTGCCGTAGCCGCCAACCTTCACCGAGTTGCTGGCGTTGTCATAGCGCTTGCCTGCACCCTGCACGGTCAGGCCGGCGCGGAAATCGCCGAAGCGGCGGTCGATGTCCAGGCGTGCGGTCTGCTGCGCGCGGCGCGGCAGCCAGTTGTCGAACTGGGTGCTGCCGTGGGTGCGGTTGCGCGGGTCGGTATAGCTCAGCTGCGCATTGATGTCGAAGCCGGCCAGCAGCATGCCACCAGTCAGCTCGGCACCACGGATGCGCGCCTTCTCCACCTGCTGCATCTTCATCGTGGACGCATCGTAGGTGATCAGGTCATCGATGCGGGTCTCGTACACATCCAGGCCCCAATGCCAGCCCTGGCCCTGCTGCGAAACACCGAGATTGGCGCTCTTGGACTTCTCCGGGTTCAACGTCGGCACCCCGCTCCACGGGTCGTACAGGTCGCTGAAGGTCGGCGCCTTGAACGCCGTGCCGTAGCTGGCATTGACGCGCAGGCCGTGCTCCAGTTCCATCGCCCAGCCCACGCTGCCGGTGGCATGGTTGCCGAACTGCTGGTTGTCGTCATTGCGCGCGCTGGCCTGCAGCTGATGGCGGCCGAAGCGACCCTGGTACTGCACGAACACGCCGGTGTTGCGGCGGCTGCCGACGAGATATCCGGCGCTGCTGCCGTCCAGGTTGTCTTCGCTCCAATCCACGCCTGCACTCAGCAGCTGGCCCTCGGCCACGCCGAAGTCGCCCTGCAGCGAGGCGCTGTCACGATGGGTCTGCGCGCTGCCGAACACCCCCGGTGCGCCGAAGTTGTCCGACTCGTTGTCACTGCGGCCGACGTTGGCTGTGAAAGCCAGGCGTTCAGACGGGGTGTAGCGCACTTTGCCAGCGAGCACCTGCTGGCGGGTTTCCGAATAGTTGTAGTAACCGTCGTAGTGGTTCTTGCCGTCGGCGCGCAGTGCGCTGCCTTCCACGGTCCACTGGTCGTTGAAGCTGTAGCCGCCGCGCAGGCTCTTGGACAGGTTGCGGTAGCCGTCACGGTCGTGCTCGTCGGCAAAGCAGCCCGCGGTGAACACCGAGGCGGAGCCGCGGCAGGCATCGATGCCGTCGGAATGCTGGTAGGCGATGTCGGCGCCGAACCAGCCGCGTTCGGTGCCACCGCCGATGCCGCCGCTGGCTTCGCGCAGGCCGTTGCTGCCACCGCCGAGCTGGAAGTGCGGAGCGAAATCGCCCTGGTTGCGGCGGGTGAAGATCTGGATCACGCCACCAATGGCGTCGGCACCGTACAGGCTGGACTGCGGGCCGCGCACGATTTCCACGCGTTCGATCTGCGCCAGTGGCAGGTCCTGGTACATGGCCAGGCCGAGGTCGGCACTGTTGATGCGCACGCCATCCACCAGCACCACGGTGTGGCCCGAGTTGGTGCCGCGCAGGAACAGCGAGCTCTGCTTGCCGAGGCCGCCGGAGTTGGTCAGGTTGATGCCGGCGCGGCCGCGCAGCAGTTCCTGCAGCGACGTGGCCTGGCTGGATTCGATCTGCGCGCGGTCGATCACCTGGGCCGGCGCGATGCTGTCCTGCAGGGCGATCGGGGTGCGGGTGGCGGTGACCAGGATCTGGTCGAGCGCGGTGGTGTCATCGGCGGCCTGGGCCAGCGCGGGCAGGGCGGCCAGCACGGCCAGGGACAGCATTCGGGACTGCAGCTTCATGGGGGACTCCAGGTGCCACGCACGCCCGCGTGGCGAAGGGGAGGAGCCGCGAAGGCAGGCATGCGCCGACGCCGCAGCGCAGGCTGCGGTCATCCAGCGCCATGCCCACCGCATCGCGACCTGAGGCTTCCTGGCCGGTCTCCGGGCTTGCCGCCGGGTGGCGCGAGGCCACCGTCCAGGCGCCTTCCCATGCCTGCGGCACAGTGGCGTTGTTGCCTGGAACTGACGTGCTTACCGTTGCGGGGGCAGCGCCGGCATGGCGTGGAAACACGCGTCACCGGCTTCCCGTTTCAACCTGCCGGCCGTGGCCGCAGGTCACCTGGAAGTGCGCGCAGTCTACGGCATCGCAGGCGGCCCGTAGCGTCGAGCCTGCTCGACTGCCTTTGCTGTGCCCTTAGAATGGTCCCTCGATCCCGTGGTGCCGTTGCCGATGTCCGCCCGTTTTCCGCTTTTCCCGCGTTGCCTGTACAGGACGCACGCATGATCCTCGACCTGGTCCGCCATGCCGGCAACGGTCGCGATGAGTTCCTCGATGGCCGCAGTGATCCACCGCAGCTGGCCCGCCTGCCGCAGGAACTGGTCGACGCCTACGCTGCGCAGCCCTGGGAGCGGGTGATCAGTTCGCCGCGGCTGCGCTCGCTGCACACGGCGATGGCCCTGGCCACCCCGCGCGGGCTGGACGTGGAAGCAGACGAGGAATGGGAAGAGCTGGATTTCGGCGATTGGGACGGGCAGTCGCTGTTCGACCTGCCGGAGGATGCATTGGCGGCCTTCCATGCCGACCCGCATGCATTCCCGCCGCCGAACGGCGAAAGCTGGGGCCACTTCGAGCGGCGCATCGCGCGCGCGCTGGATCGCCTGCTTGATGATGACGATCCGGTGCCGACGCTGGTGGTCAGCCACGGCGGCCCGCTGCGCATGGTGCTGTCGCAGGTCTGCGGCCTGCCGATGTCGCTGTGCTGGGCCCTGCGTATTGACCACGGCACGCGCCTGCGGGTGTGGCTTGAGCGCGGCGAGGTCGGGCTGGTGGGCGAACTGCTGGAGCTGCAGCAGCCCTGACCGCACTCGCCGGGCATGACCCGGCGCTACCGATCCCGCATCGCAGTGGTAGTGCCGGCCGCTGGCCGGCATCCCCAGGAACGCGGAGGCCTCAATCCTCGTCCGCGCGCTCGGCCACGCTGTCCTCAGCGTCGTCGTCAGCATCGAAGCGCTGCTCATGCACTGGGCCCGAAGCGGGGCCGGCCGCCTTCAGCGGATGCGCAGTGATGCGCGCTTCGTAATCCTGCACCAGCGCCTCACGCTGCGGCTCGCTCAGTTCCTGCCAATGGCAGTCCAGCAGCGCGCCTTCCAGTGAATAGAGCAGGTTCAGGCTGGGCTTGAAGCCGGCGCGCTTGACCTTGACGAAGGCACCGACCGCGCCGATCGCAACCAGATCCTCGCGGCTGCGCAGGCCGACCTGACGCAGCCACGCCGCACTCTTCGGGCCGATGTTGCGCAGCTTCGGTGCGCTCATCCCAGCGCCTCGACGAACACGCGGGCGATCGCTTCCAGGCCGGCTTGGTCGTCGGCATCGAAGCGGCCGACTTTCGGGCTGTCGATGTCGAACACGCCGATCAGTTCATCGCCGCGCAGCAGTGGCACCACCAGTTCCGAACGCGAGGCCGAATCGCAGGCGATGTGGCCGGGGAAGGCATCGACGTCCTCCACGCGCTGGGTCACGCGCTGGCTGGCGGCGGCACCGCACACGCCCTTGTCCAGCGGGATGCGCACGCAGGCCGGCAGGCCCTGGAACGGGCCGACCACCAGTTCCTTGCCGTCGTACAGGTAGAAGCCCACCCAGTTCAGGTCGGGCAGAGCGTGATAGACCAGTGCGGAGAGGTTGGCCGCGTTGGCGATGCGGTCGGACTCGGCGTAGACCAGGCCGCGGGCCTGTTCCAGCAGCTGGGCGTATTGTTCCGGCTTGCTGCCGGTGAGCGAGGCATTGGCGAACATGCCCGCAGTCTAGCAAGCACGCCGGGCCGGCGATAATGCACGCTCTGTTGCCCCGCTGGAGCTTATCGATGCCGTTGCCCGCCACGCTGCCGCCTGCCCTGTTCGTCACCGGCACCGATACCGAGATCGGTAAGACCGCGGCCAGCACCGCGCTGCTGCATGCACTGCGCCGGCGCGGCCTGCGCGCAGTCGGCATGAAGCCGGTGGCCAGTGGCAGTGAGGATCTGGGGCAGGGCCTGCGCAACGAGGACGCGCTGGCGCTGCAGGCGGCCAGTTGGCCGGTGCCGGACTATGCCGACCTGAACCCGTACGCGCTGCGGCAACCGCTGGCGCCGGAGCTGGCCGCTGCCGAGGATGGCGTGCAGGTGGAGCTGGCGCCGATCATGGCCGCGTTCGCGCGGCTGCGTGCTCAGGCCGATGTCGTGGTGGTGGAGGGCGTTGGCGGTTGGCTGGCGCCGGTCTCGGCCACGCTGGACCAGCTTGACTTGGTGCGCGCACTGCAGCTGCCCGTGCTGTTGGTGGTGGGCATGCGGCTGGGCTGCGTCAACCATGCGCGGCTGACCGCGCAGTCGTTGCAGGCCAGCGGCGTGGAGTGCCTGGGCTGGATCGGCAACCACATCGACCCGGTGATGCAGCGCCAGGATGAGAACATCGCGACGTTGCAGCAGCGCCTGCCGATGCCGTGCTGGGGGCGGCTGCCGTATCTGCCGGGAGCGGATGGCGAAGCGCTGTCGGCGTACCTGCTCGAGTGATCCTGGGTAGTGCCGGCCGCCGGCCGGCCACTGCATCCACTCGGCGATCCCGTGGTTGCCGGCCAGCGGCCCGCGTTACCGTGCTGCAGCCGCCAGCTCCCGCGCGATCGCACCCAGCCGCTCCACCGCACCGATGAAGCGCGCATCCAAGGTCTGGCAGCACGACAGCCGCAGGCAGTGGCGGTAACGCGCACCACGCGAATACACCTGGCCGGGCATGAACACGATGTCCTCTACCAGCGCACGTTCGAACAGCTCACGCGTATCCACGCCCGGCAGTTCGAGCCACAGCAGGAAGCCGCCTTGCGGCTCGGTGGCACGGGTGCCGGCCGGGAAGTGTTCGGCCACCAGCTGGCGCAGCCGTCCCACCTGTTCGCGGTACAGCCGGCGCATGCGATGCAGGTGGTGTTCGTAGCTGCCTGCTTCCAGATACGCCGCCACCGCATCGCCCAGCAGCTGCGGTTCGCCACCGGTGGACTGGAACTTGAGCAGTGCGATGCGCTCGGCGAAGCGCCCCCCGTCCAGCCAACCGATGCGGTAATCCGGCGCCAGCGTCTTGGAGAAACCACCGACCACCATCACCCAGCCATCGCGATCGAAGGCCTTCAGCAAGGGCGCCGGCGGTTCGCAGAACTGCAGCTCGGCGTACACCGCATCCTCGATCAGCGGCAGTTGCCGTGCGTTGACCAGTTCGGCCAGGCGTTGCTTGGCGGGTGTCGGCATGGTGCAGCCCAGCGGATTGTGCACGGTGGGCATCACCACCAGTGCGGCCAGCGGCGTGTGCTCCAGCAGCGCATCCAATGCGTCGACATCCAGCCCGTGCTGCGGGTGGGTGGGCAGCTCGATGGCCTGCAGGCCGAGGTTGGCCAGCAACGGGTACAGGTTGAAGTAGGACGGCGCCTCGATGCCCACCGCATCACCGGGTTGGGTAACCGCACGCAACGCCAGCTGCAGGGCCTCCATCGCGCCGTGGGTCAGCAGCAGCCGCTCGCTATGGGTGTGCAGGCCCATGCGTGGACCGCGACGCACGATCTGCGCCAGCAGCCTGGGGGAGCCGTTTGGGCGCGCATAGGTTTCCACTGTCTGCTGGCCGTGCCGCAGCACCTGCGCGGTATGCCGGGCCAGCTGCGCGCCCGGATAGAACTGGCGCCCGCGCGGACCGGCGAAGGCCAGGTCGATCACTCCGGAGCGACGTTGTGCCTCCAGCACGCGCGCCATCAGCACCTGCTGCAGTGGTGCGGTGGGTGCGGACGGGGTATCACGCAGCGAACGCTCTGGCACCGACAATCGCGGCGCGACCTCGAAGCCGGCCTTGGGCCGCGGAATGACCAGGCCGGCGTCCTCCAGCTGGCGATAGGCCGCGATCACCGTGTTCAGGCTGAGCCTTCGCTGCAGGGCCATCTGCCGCAGTGAAGGCAGGCGGCTGCCGACCGGAAGGCGTCCGCCGTGGATGGCTTCGGCCAGTTCATCGGACAGCCGTTGGTAGCGGGGTGGGATCATCGCGCCCTGGTCATCTGTATCCATCGAATTTCCCGCCATCTGGTTCTGTACCCATGATGATGGCGAGCCTAGCATGTCGTTGTCGGACGGGCCTGATCGGGGCACGGCCGATACTTCCCAAGCGCACGGCTGGATGGCCGTGCGTCTTTTTTTGGAGGTGGTACCGGTCGCTGGCCGGCGATCCCCAGATCCGCAGGAGCCGGCCAGCGGCCGGCACTACCCGGGTCGTTACCGCATCGGCACCAGTGCCGCGTCGCGCCGGTACAGCGCCGGGAACTGCTTGCCCAGTGCCGCCAGCTTCGGTGCGTCGTAGTAGCGGATGTAGGCCGCCTGCGGGTAGTTGGTCATGTAGTTCTGGTGGTAGCTCTCGGCCGGGTAGAAGTGCTGGCCGCTGACCAGCTGGGTGACGATCGGTGCGCGGTAGCTGCCGGCCTGGCCGAGCTGGGCGATGTAGGCGCGGCTGGCCGCCTGCTGGCGTGCGTCATCACTGAAGATCGCCGAGCGGTACTGGCTGCCGTGGTCCGGTCCCTGTCGATTGAGCTGGGTCGGATCGTGCACCACCGAGAAGAACACCTGCATCAGCTGGCCATAGCTGACCTGGCGCGGGTCGTAGTCGATCTTCACCGCCTCGGCATGACCGGTCTGGCCACCGCTGACGCGCTCATAGCGCGCATTGGCCGCGCTGCCACCGATGTAGCCGGACACCGCATTGCTCACGCCTTTGACGTGCTGGAACACGCCCTGCACGCCCCAGAAGCAACCGCCGGCGAACACCACGCTGGCATGGGTGGCGTCATCGCGGAACGCGGCGTCGCCGCTGGGCGCCGGTAGTGCCTTGGCCTGCGCGCTGGCTTCCAGCGGTGCCGCGACTGCGCCGTGGTCGACCAGCAGCACGCCAGCGATCAATGCAGTAGCTACCAAGCCGGCGACACCGGCGGCGATACCTTGTTCAAAAGAGAGTTTCATCGTGTGCTCCCGTTTCAACCGAAGGTGAAGGCATAGGCCTGCACGCCCGCATCGAGAAATTCGATCTCGAAGCGATGCGGGCCGACCGCGCCGCGCTGGCGCACCAGCTGGTACAAGCGGTGTTCGTTGACCACGCCGCTGCCATCGGCGCCGACATCGCTGCCGGCATCGGCGGCGGGCAGCGGCTTGCCATCCAGCCAGACGCGGAAGCGCACTGGCTTGCCGTCCTCGTTCGGTGCCAGCACCAGGTGCAGGTCACGTGCGTGGAACTGGAAGGCGATGCGGCCACCGGCCTGCTGCAGCTGTGCGGCCTCGTCGGTGACGGTCCAGCGCCCGGACAGTCCCCATTGGTTCAACGCCAGAGTGGTGGGCAGCGTGTAGTCGAACGCGGTGTCGCTGCGCTGCCCGCCGGGCGAGGCGAACTGCTCGGCGCGGGCGTGGCCCAGATAGGTTTCCGGTGAACGCAGGTTGCCCATGTCGGCCTGCGCGGCCACGCCCTTCAGATCGGCGGCGGCCGGATCGGCCGGCGGCGGCAGATTCGACTGGCCCGCTTCGGTCAGCAGGCGACGGATCATCTGTTCCGAGCGCGCGTAGTTGCCTTCGCCGAACTGGTGGCCGCGGATGTTGCCCTGCGCATCGACGAAGTACTGCGCCGGCCAGTAGCGGTTGTTGAACGCGCGCCAGATCGTGTACTGGTTGTCGAGCGCCACCGGGTACTCGACCTTCAGCTGCTGCACCGCCTTCATCACGTTGCGGGGGTCACGTTCGAAGGCGAATTCCGGCGTGTGCACGCCGACCACCACCAGGCCGTGGTCGCGGTAGCGGCGTTCCCATTCGTGCACGAACGGCATCGCGCGCAGGCAGTTGATGCAGGAGTACGTCCAGAAATCGACCAGCACCACCTTGCCGCGCAGCTGCTGTGCACTCAGCGGCGGGCTGTTGAGCCAGCCGGTGGCGCCATCCAGCGCGGGCAGGGTGCCCTCCACCGGCAGCGGTGCATCGGCACCGGCATTGGCACCGGCCATCATCATCATCGGCGGTGCAGCCGGCTGCGCGCCCGGCACTGCGTCCAGCAGGCTTTGCTCGATGCGCGCGGTGCTGACCGTGGACAGGCGGGTCAGCAGGCCGGTATCCCAGCCGAGGCCGATCGCCACGACGGCCAGCAGCGCGGCCACGCCCAGTACCTTGCGCAGGACATCGCCGAGGCCGAGCCGCGCCTGCATCGCGCGGAACACCCGGCCGCCGATCCACACCGCCAGCGCCAGTGCGGTGATCGCACCCAGTGCATAGGCCAGCAGCAGCGCAGTGGTGCCGACGCTGGCGCCATGCAGGGCGGCGCCGGTCAGCACCAGGCCGAGGATCGGCCCGGCGCACGGTGCCCACAGCAGGCCAGTGGCGATGCCGATCAGCAGCGAGGTCCACGCGCCGCCGTGCCCCGCGGCATCCGCCGCATCGGCGCGTGCGCTCAGGCGGGCACCCACGCGCTGGAACGGTGCCAGCAGGTGGTCGGCCAGCCGCGGCCAGAGCAGCGCGATCGCGAACAGCGCCATCAGCAGCAGGGCGATCCAGCGTCCGACCTGGTTGGCCTGTGCCACCCATTGGCTGCCCACCGCGGCAAGGCTGGCGACCACGGTGAAGGTGAGCGCCATGCCCAGCAGCAACGGCAGCGTGCTGCGCAGGAACGGGCGATCGGCACGCGCGAACACGAACGGCAGCACCGGCAGGATGCAGGGGCTGAGCAGGGTCAGCGCGCCCCCGAGGTAGGCAAGCAGCAACAGCAGCATCGTCAGGCTCCGGAAGCAGGGGAAGAACCGACCGGCACCCGCCAGCCGTCGGCAGTGCCAGCAGGGGCACCGGGAACGAACACCATCGCCGCACCGTTCATGCAGTAGCGCAGCCCGGTCGGGCGTGGCCCATCGTTGAACACATGGCCGAGATGGCCGCCGCAGCGGCGGCAGTGCACCTCCACCCGCAGCATCCCGAAGGTGACGTCGCGGTCTTCGCCGATGGCGTTGTGCAGCGGTGCCCAGAAGCTGGGCCAGCCGGTGCCGCTCTCGAACTTGGTGGAGGAGGAGAACAGCGGCAGCGCACAGCCGGCGCAGGCGAAAGTGCCCTGCCGATGTTCCTTGTTGAGCGGGCTGCTGTACGGGCGCTCGGTGGCCTGCTGGCGCAGCACCGCGTACTGCGCCGGGGTCAGTTGCTGGCGCCACTGCGCATCGCTGTGCATGACCTCGAACTGTCGCGACGGACGCGCTTCGGCGGCGGCCGGGGCTGCGCGGCTGCAGGCCCCCAGGCCGAGCAGGCCGGCGGCGGTGGCAACACCGCCCAGGCCCAACAGATGGCGGCGGGTTAGGGACATGGCGGACTCCGGGAAGGGGCGACGGGGCCATGCTGCGCCCGCCCGGGTCAACGAATCCTCACGCAGGATTCAATTTTTCGTGAGGTATCGGCGGCCGTCCCGCGCCACAATGCAGCCAGCTTCCCCACTGGCCCCGAGCTGCCAATGTCCACCAAACGCGTGCTGATCGTTGAAGACGATGCCCACATCGCCGACCTGCTGCGCATGCATCTGGGCGATGAGGGCTACGACGTCGCCCATGCCGCCAGTGGCGACGCCGGCCTGCGCCTGCTCGAGCAGGACGGCCCATGGGATGCGCTGGTGCTGGACGTGATGCTGCCCGGTGTCGACGGCCTGCAGGTCTGCCAGCGTGCACGCGCGATGGCGCGCTATGTGCCGATCATCATCATAAGCGCGCGCGGCAGCGAAACCCAGCGCATTGTCGGCCTGGAGCTGGGCGCGGACGACTACCTGGCAAAACCCTTCTCGATGCCGGAACTGGTGGCACGGGTACGCGCGCTGCTGCGCCGCGCCGAGGCGATGGCGCAGAGCGCGCGCATCGATGCCGGCGCAATCGAGCTGGGTGGGCTGCAGCTGGATCCGGTCGCGCGCACCGCGTCGGTGGATGGCAATACGTTGGAGCTGACGCCGCGCGAATTTGATCTGCTGCTGTTCTTCGCCCGTCATCCGGACCAGGTGTTCGCGCGCATGGAGCTGCTCAACCAGGTCTGGGGCTATCAGCACGATGGTTACGAGCATACGGTCAATACCCATATCAACCGCCTGCGCAGCAAGATCGAGCCGGACCCGGCCAACCCGCGGCGGCTGCTGACGGTGTGGGGCCGCGGCTACAAGCTGGTCGACCCGGCCGGGGCGGCGGCATGATCAAGCCCAATCTATGGCAGAAGCTGGCGGCGGTGATCGCCGCGCTGATGCTGATGTGCTGCATGGCGTTGCTGGCACTGCAGATGCGCGCCAACACCCGCCATGAGCAGGAAGTGGTGCAGCGGCTGTCGCTGGGCCTGGCCGAACACATCGCCCAGCGCAGCGAACTGATGGACACCAGCGGCATGCGCGATGCGGCGGTGCGTGCGCTGTTCGGCCAGCTGATGGCGGTCAATCCCAGCGTCGAGGTCTACCTGCTGGACGACCAGGGTCGCATCCTCGGCCACGATGCACCCAGTGGGCATCTGGTGCGCAACAAGGTGGACGTGGCACCGTTGCGTCGCCTGCTGGCCGGTGCGCCGCTGCCGATCCTCGGTGATGACCCGCGCAGCGCCGATGGCCGCAAGGTGTTCAGCGCCGCACCATTGATCGTGCAGGGCCGGCCGGCCGGCTATGTATACGTGGTGCTGGTCGGCGAGCACCGGCAGATGCTCGCCGACGATCTTGCCGCGGGCAGCCAATGGAACACCACGCTGTGGTCAGTCGTGCTGGTGGGGGGCCTCGGCCTGTTTGCCGGGCTGGTGGCGTTCTACTGGGTGACGCGTCCGCTGCGGCGCCTGACCCGACGCATCCAGGCGTTCGACATCGACGCGCCGACCCCACTGCCGCCGCCGGAGCCACTGCGGCCCGGTGAGCGCGATGAACTGGTGATCCTGGAACACGCACATGCGCAGATGGCGCAGCGCCTGGGGGAGCAATGGCAGCAGCTGCGCCAGCAGGACCTGCAGCGGCGCGAACTGGTGGCCAACATCTCGCATGACCTGCGCACGCCGTTGTCGTCGCTGCACGGCTACCTGGAAACGCTGGCGCTGAAGGACGCCACGCTGTCCCCGGACGAGCGCCGCCGTTACCTCGGTATCGCGCTGGCGCAGAGCGCCAAGGTTGGTCGGCTGGCGCGCGCGCTGTTCGAGCTGGCGCGGCTGGAGCATGGCGAAGTGCGCCTGGAGTGGGAAGTGTTCGCGCTGCCGGAACTGCTGCAGGACGTACTGCAGAAATTCGAGCTGGCGGCGCAGGCACGCAACCAGCGCCTGCACGCCGCGTTCCCGCCCGGCCTGCCGCTGGTGCGTGCCGACCTGGGCCTGGTCGAGCGCGTGCTGACCAACCTGCTCGACAATGCATTGCGGCACGCACCGGAAGGTGGCCGGATCGAAGTGTGCCTGCGTGCGACCGCGGACAGCATCGAGGTGAGCGTGGCCGATGATGGTCCCGGCGTGGCAGCGGCGCTGCGTGCGCAGTTGTTCCAGGCGCCGGCCGCGCTGGGCGCACGGCGTGGCGAGAACGGTGGGCTTGGCCTGCTGATCGTGCAGCGGATCGTGCAGCTGCATGGCCGCCGCATCGAACTGCGTGACAGTGAGCGTGGCGCGCTGTTCGTGTTCGCGTTGCCGCGCGCGGAGCCGGCGGCCTAGCAGGCCGCCTCGCTCTCCACGGCACCGCCGCTTTCCAGCGGCAGGTGCAGGCGGATGCAGGCACCGCCCAGCTCCGAATCGGTCACTTCAACGTGGCCGCCATGCTTGTCGGCCACCACCTGCACCAGCGCCAGGCCGAGGCCGAAACCGGGGCTGCCCGGATCCAGCCGCACATAGGGTTGCAGTACCTGGCCGCGCAGTTCGGGCGCGATACCGGGGCCGTCGTCCTCCACCTGCAGGCACAGCCAGCCGTCGTTGACCGTGCTGGCGATACGGATCTGCCGCCGTGCGTAACGCAGGGCATTGCCGAGCAGGTTGCGCAGCGCCAGTTCCAGCATATGCCGGTTGACGTTGACCAGGCCTGCCGGCGACAGCACCTGCTGTACCGGCAGCGGCAGCGGTGCGAACTGGGCCACCACGCCACGGACCAGTGCCGCCAGCTGCAGGCGCTGGCGGGTCAGCTGATGGCAGCGGCCCAGCGCGGCGTACTCGACGCCGGCATCGGTGAGGTGCTGCAGGCGATCGACGTCGGTGCGCAGGCCACCCAGCGCATCGCGCTGGATCTCGTCGAGTGCGGTGTCCTCCAAGTCGGCCAGGCCGAAGCGCATCCGCGCCAACGGCGTGCGCACTTCATGCGCGACCGCCTGCGCCAGCACGCGCTGGCTCTCCAGCAGCTGCTGCAGCTGCTCGGCCATGTGGTTGAAGGCATTGGCCAGCGGCCGCACCAGCGCGGTGCCGGCACGCGGCGCACGCGTATCCAGCTGGCCGTCGCGCATCTGCCGCGCCGCCTGTGCCAGCTGCGACACATCGCGCCACAGGCGGTAGACCATTACATACATCGGCAGCGCCACGGCCACCATCAGGATCAGCAGCAGGATCGCCACGCCGGACACTTCGCTGTCCTGCCAGCCTTCCTCAGGCAACGCTTCATCCAGTGGCCCCAGCATCACGGCATAGTCGCTGTCGCCGATCCGCTGCAGGCTGCGCATGTGTTCCAGGTCGATCTGCACACGGCCGTTGTTGAACGGCGGTCGCTGGCTGGCCGACAGCGCCTTCTCCGCCTCGGCCAGCGGCACCATCCGCAGGGCATAGGCGAAGTCGGCGTCGAGCCCTCGTGCCAGCGCCGGCCACTGGTCACGTGGTGTTTCCGCGAAGCGTTGCTGCAGCAGCGCATGGGTGCCACGCATCTCGGCCAGCAGGCTGGCTTCGGTGCGGT
The DNA here is from genome assembly GCF_039673015.1 of Stenotrophomonas sp. TWI1409. Taxonomy (NCBI): domain Bacteria; kingdom Pseudomonadati; phylum Pseudomonadota; class Gammaproteobacteria; order Lysobacterales; family Lysobacteraceae; genus Stenotrophomonas; species Stenotrophomonas sp. TWI1409. Next base: position 65,132 of record NZ_JBDJKU010000008.1, on the reverse strand, counting down.
CTTCCAGCAGCGCATCCCAGGCCCACAGGCCCAGCACGATCAGCAGCAGGTGGGCGACCAGGAAGCCGATGCCGTAGCGCAGGAAGTGGAAGGCGTGGCCGCGCATCGCCGAGTGCGTGCGCTTCATCCCCATGCCGAGCGGCTGAACAGGTAGCCGCGTCCACGGACGGTCTTGATCCGCTCGGGTTGTTCAGGGTTGTCGCCCAGCTTGCGGCGCAGGCGCGAGATGCGCGCATCGATCGAACGGTCCAGGCCGTCAAAGGCGATGCCACGCAGGCCGCGCAGCAGCGCATCGCGGTCCAGGATCTGGCCGGCGTTGCTGGCCAGCAGGAACAGCAGGTCGAACTCGGCCGTGGTCAGCTCCAGCAGGCCGCCCTGCAGGTGCACGTTGCGGGTGGACGGGTCGATGTTCAGCTCGCCGAAGCGCAGGCTGCCGTCGCGCGGTTCGACCCGGCGATGGCGGCGCAGGTGGGCACGCAGGCGGGCGAGCAGCACCCGCGGTTCGATGGGTTTACCGATGTAATCGTCGGCCCCCAGCTCCAGTCCCAGCACCTGGTCGATGTTGTCGGTGCGGGCGGTCAGCACACAGATGATGCCGTCATAGTGGGGCCGGATCTGCCGACACACTTCGAAACCATCCTGGTCGGGCAGGCCGACATCGAGCAGGACCAGGGCCGGCTTCTCGGCCAGGATCCGGGCCACCGCGCGCTCACCACTGCGCTCATGGGCCACCTGATAGCCATGCCGCTGCAGATAGTCGCTGACCATCGTACCCAGGCGGGCATCGTCTTCAACCAGTACGATATCCAGCATTTTCAAGGCCTCCGTGGGCGCAAACGTACCGCCACGGCACGAGCGCGGCGATGCTATCCCAGCCTGCGGGCCGCCCGGGTCCCGGGGGCGGGCGCCATTCAGCCGGGGTTGCTGGCGCTCGGGCCGGGCCTCAGGCCTGGCAACAACTTGGCGTCCAGCATAGCTTGTTGCCGTTACAAAACGTTACCTTCGTGATACGTCTGGTGACCATCGCTGACAGCAAAGCGACTGACGCGGGGCAGGTGGGGCGCCGAGCATGGAGTCTCCTCCGCTCCGCGTGCCGTTCCCATGTCGCTCGCCGCCCCCTGCCTGCTGAACCCGTCCCGCCGCTGCCGCTGCGGAGGTGCCCGATGAGCGGCGTGGTCGGGGCGTGGTTGCCGCCCGCCGAGGACGAGCATCTGCTGCAGCAGCTGGCACCGATGCTGCGCGCCCTGCAGCAGCGTGGCCGGGGCCGCATCGGTTACTGGACCGACGCCGAGGCCGGCCTCGCGCTGGGCCATTGCCGGGCGCCGACCGATACCCCGCTGCAGCCGCTGAGCTCGGATTGCGGCCGCTACGTGTTGTGCTTGGACGGCCGCCTGTACAACCGCGCCGACCTGCAGGCGCAGCTGCGCGAGCTGCCACGCAGCTGCAGCGACGCCCGGCTGCTGCTGCAGGCGATCGTTGAATGGGGCGTAGAGCGGGCGCTGTCGCGTATCGAAGGCGCGTTCGGTTTTAGCGTCTGGGACCGTGAGTCGCGAGCGTTGTGGCTGGCGCGTGATCCGGTGGGCGAGCGGCCGCTGTATTACGGCTGGTTCCAGGGCCAGTTCCTGTTCGCTTCGGAAATGAAGGCGCTGCAGGCCTTCGCCGGTTTCGCCCCGAGCATCGACCAGGATGCGCTGAGCCTGCTGCTGCGCCACGACTATGTGCCGGCGCCGCACACCATCTACCGGGGCATCCACAAGCTGGTGGCCGGCGCGGTGCTGCGCGTCGATCTGGATGACCACGCTGCCGGCGGTTCCAGCCAGGCGGCGGAAGGGGGCGCGCGCTACTGGTGCGCACGCGATGCGATGCAGAGTGCGCTGCAGGAACCCCTGCAGCCGGCGCCGAGCCTGGAACAGGCCACCGACCAGCTGGAAGTGGTGTTGCAGAAGGCGATCGCGGCACGCATGCATTCGCCGCTGGCCTGCGGTGCGTTCCTGTCTGGCGGCACCGACTCGTCGCTGGTGACCGCGATGATGCAGGCGCAGTCGACGCTGCCGATCGAGGCCTGGACGGTCGGCTTCGACGATCCCGGCCATGACGAAAGCGATTGGGCCTCGCAGGTCGCGCGCCACCTGGGCGTGCAGCACCATCTGCACCGGATGGATGCGCGCCAGGGCCTGGATCTGCTGCAGCGCCTGCCGCAGGTCTGGTGCGAGCCCTTCGCCGATGCCTCGCAGCTGCCGACCCTGCTGGCCAGTGAACTGCTGGGCGCGCGCAAGCCGGTGGCGCTGACCGGCGACGGTGGCGATGAACTGTTCTTCGGTCATCCCAGCTATGGCCGCGCACTGCGCAATGCACGCCTCTGCGGTGGCTTGCCGGACTGGGTGCGTGATCTGGCGCGGCGCAGTGGCAACCGCATGAACGTCGAACGTGGCCGCCTGGGCGGTTGGCGTGCGCTGGTGGCCGAGGTTGCCGCCAACGATGTGGAAGGGCATTACCTGCAACGTGTCACCCGCTGGCGGCAGCCGGCGCAGGTGGTGCTGGGCGCACGTGAGCCGATGACGATCTTCCAGCAGCAGGACACCGCGCTGCCGGCCGAGGCGCGCATCCAGCTGTTGGATTTCCGCATGGATCTGGCCGAGGGCATCCTCGCCAAGGTCGATCGTGCGGGCATGGCGGCGGGCGTGGAGACGCGTGCGCCGCTGCTGGACATGGAGGTGGTGCGTCTGGCCTGGCGCCTGCCGCAGCACCTGAAGTACCACGATGGTGAGCACAAGCGGATCCTCAAGCACCTGCTGGCGCGCTACCTGCCGGAACCGCTGGTGTACCGTCCCAAGCGCGGCTTCGGCCCGCCGATGGCGCGTTGGCTGGCGGGCCCGCTGCGCGATTGGGCGGAGGCGCTGCTGGACCCGCAGCTGTTGCGCAACCAGGGGTGTTTCGATGTTGCGCGCGTGCGCGGTATCTGGGAGGCGTTCCTGCGTGGCGAGCGCAAGTGGCACACGCACCTGTGGAACGTGCTGATGTTCCAGGCGTGGCACCAGCATTGGCACGGTGGTCGCGGGCGCTGAGCCGTTTCTGCATTGCGTGCAGCGGATTGAATCAGCGTGGCGCGGGGCGGATGCCCTTGCGTACGAATGTCCTCCGGCGCCTAGTTGAAAGGCGCCACGAGCGCTGCGCTTTACCTGCCGTAAGCCGAGCCTCGTCGGGGCGGGCAGGGGTCTGGGCAAAGTAAAGGAGGAGGTGACGGCCAACGGCCGGCGCCGGGGGACATTTGCCCAGGCCCCTGCCCGCCCCGGCGGGGCCCCTCAGCTCGCAGAGAGTCCAGACGAGGAAGCGCTTTGGAATCCGAACGCCAGGCAAAAAAAGACCCGGCAGAGGGAGGGATCTGCCGGGTCCGGATTGCGTGGGGGGAGGGACCCACGCAATGAGCGTTGCGTCGCGTCAGTGGTTGTTCGCGTCCGCCGTTGATTCGTTGTAGCCCTGCACCAGTTCGGACCAGGCCTTGCCGGCCTGCAGGCTGAGACCGACTACGTCCTGCTGGGCCTGGCCCAGCCGCTGCAGGTTGTCCTGCCACAGCTGTGCGCCCTTGTTGAGCACCCCGGCCGCGTCGTCACTGCGGGCCAGCTCGCCGAGCCAGCCGCCGGTCGCGGTCAGGTTGCGCTCTATCGCCTTCAGCTGCACCCCGAACATGCTTTCCGCGTTCTCCAACGCCAACCGGTTCGCGCGCGTTGCCGCGGCGGCGAGCTGGCGGGTGGCATCACTGAAGCGATCGCTGAAGGCGGTGGCCATGGGGGCATCAGGGAGTGGCTTGATGCAGTGCAGCATACGCCGTTGATGCGGCAATGCAACAAAAATAACAAAGGCGCCCAGGGCGCCTTTGAAGGACCTTTCAGATCAATGGGTTGATCAGGCTGTTGGGCCGCGGTAACGGCAACCCGAGGTGCAGGTTTCGTGCACGGTGATCTCGCTCAGCGCCGGCAGGCTCGGCTTCAGCTCGTTCCAGATCCACACCGCCAGGTTCTCGCTGGTCGGGTTCTCCAGGCCGGGGATGTCATTGAGGTAGTGATGGTCCAGGCGGTCGTAGATCGGCTGGAAGGCCGCCTTCACGTCGCCGAAATCCATGATCCAGCCGGTCTGCGCACCCGGCTCGCCCTCGACCTTCAGTTCCACCCGGAACGAGTGGCCGTGCAGGCGCGCGCACTTGTGCCCCGGCGGCACGTTGGGGAGGCGGTGCGCCGCCTCGAGCATGAAGACTTTGAAGATTTCCATGACGCGATTGTACGCCGCAGGTGGCCGGCCAGCCTGAGCGGATGTTGGACTTTCGTGAAGTAAGTCTTTTCATCCGGATGAAGAGATGATAGTTTCTCTTATATCCGTATGAAGAGATGTTATTGGCCGGACCCCGGCCGGGCATGGACTACTGCGGAACTTCGTCGCCCTTACCACCTCCCCCACATCGTCATGCCCAAGCACACCCTGCTCGTGGCGGCCCTGGCCGTCGCTCTGGCCGCGCCTTTGTCCGCCGCCGCCGAAACTTCCGCCGACGCCAGTGGCGAAGCCAGCACCCTGGCTGCCGTGCGCGTCACCGGTTCCAACATCAAGCGCACCGATACCGAGGCCTCCAACCCGGTGCAGGTGATCGGCCGCCAGCAGCTGGAACAGACCGGCAAGGCCACCGTGGCCGATGTGCTGCGTTCGATCTCGGCGAACACCGGCAACGCCAGCAACGAAACCACCAACAACGGCTGGGCCTCCGGCTCGGCCGGCATCGGCCTGCGTGGCCTGTCGCAGAAGAACACGCTGGTGCTGCTCAATGGCCGTCGCCTGGCCAACTACGGCTTCCCGGCCGGTGGCCTGTCCGACACCTTTGTTGATCTCAACGCGCTTCCGCTGGTCGCGGTCGAACGCATCGAAGTGCTCAAGGATGGCGCCTCGGCGGTCTACGGCTCCGACGCCGTGGCCGGTGTGGTCAACATCATCACCCGGCAGAACTTCGAAGGCGCCGAGATCGGCGGCAGCTTCGGCGGCGCCGACCAGGGCGGCCTGCACGAGCAGAACCTGAAGTTCGTCGGCGGCCTCGGTGATCTCGATACCGACGGCTACAACATCCTCTTCAGCCTGCAGGGCTACAACCGCGAACGCCTGGATCAGGACGAACGCAACCTGACAAAGAGCGGCATCTACACCGACAAGCCCGGCGGCCGCTGGAACGGCTGGTCGGCCAAGGGTGCGCGCTATCTGGTCAACGGCGTGTCGGTGCCGATGCTCGATGCCAACGGTAACTGCCCGACCGGTACCACCCGCGTTGCCAGCGCGCCGATCGACGGCCTGGCCGGTGATACCTGCGGCTTCAACCAGGCGCCGTTCACCACGCTGATTCCCTCGACCAAGCGCTACCAGGCCTATGCCAACGGTACCTTCCGCCTGAACGACAACGTCGAAGCCTTCGGCGAAGTGCTGTACAGCCAGATCAAGAGCACCGCGTGGTTTGGCAGCAGCCCGTTCTTCACCCTGGAGAGCGGCCGCTTCGCACTGAACGCGGACAGTGGCCTGGCCGAGCCGGTGTCGTCGCTGCTGCCGGCCAACAATCCGTACAACCCGTACGGCCGTGCGATCCCGATCGAGTACACCTTCTTCGACCTGGGCGGCACCCTCAAGACCAACCGCTCCACCGCTTACCGCGGCGTGTTCGGCCTGCGTGGCACCACCGCGAAGTGGGACTGGGAAGTCGCAGCGTTCGGCGCGCGCAGCAGCGAGCGCGAGAGCGTCTCCGGTGGCTTCGCCAACCGCTGGGCGCTGGCCGATGCGCTGGCCACCGGCAGCTACAACCTGCTGAACCCGGCCGCCACGCCGCAGTCGGTGCGCGACTCGATCAACATCGCCACGCTGCGTCCGGCCGAGTCCAAGCTGCAGGGCATCGATGCGAAGATTTCCGGCAGCCTCGGCCATACCTGGGCCGGCGAGATCGGATTCGCCGCCGGTGCCGAGTGGCGCCGCGAGAAGCTCGATTCCAACAACCCGTGGCAGATCGACGCCGGCCTGCAGGTGCGCCCGGCCATCGCCGAAGTGCACGGCAAGCGCCAGGTCAGTGCGGCCTACGCCGAAGTGAACGTGCCGCTGGCATCGACGCTGGAGCTGTCCGCTGCCGCGCGCGCCGATCACTACGATGATTTCGGCGATGCGTTCTCGCCGAAGATCGGCCTGCGCTGGCAGCCGCTCGACTTCCTGCTGGTGCGTGCCTCCGCCTCGAAGGGCTTCCGTGCGCCGTCGCTGTCGGAGAACTCCAACAGCACCAGCATCGCCTACGGCAGCGTGGTCGATCCGCGTGACCCGGACGTGCCGGGCTCGCGTCAGAACCCCACCTTCTTCACCGTCGGCAACAACGAACTGAAGCCCGAGCGCACCAAAAGCGTGAACTTCGGCGTGGTGCTGTCGCCGTGGGCCAACACCAACCTGAGCGTGGACTACTACCGCATCCAGCTGGACAACCTGGTCGGCACCAACAACACCCAGACCCTGGTCAACGACAACGTGGCCGGCGCCGTGCAGCGCGATGAGCGCGGCAAGCTGCAGGCGGTCTACAACCGCTACCAGAACCTGAGCGAGCTGAAGACCTCAGGCATCGACGTCGAGCTGCGCCAGCTCATCCCGACCGCTGCGCTGGGTGACTTCACCGTGTCCTCGGCCTACACCCACGTGCGCGACTACCGTCGCCCGACCGTGGTCGGCGGCCCGCTGGTCGACTACGCCGGCAGCAACCTCGGCGCGACCCTGCCCAAGGACAAGGCCACCACCACGCTGGACTGGAAGTACGGCGACTTCAGCGCAGCGGTGACCTGGTACTACACCAGCGGCTACCGCCAGGAAGCCAGCACCGCCGCCAAGGCCGTGCAGCAGCGTGTCGGCAGCTACAGCCAGTACGACCTGTACCTGGCCTACACCGGCATCGACAAGCTGACCGTGTACGCCAAGGTGCAGAACCTGGCCGACAAGACGCCGCCGTACGACGCCTCGTTCCCGGGCATCCGCGCGCCGTACGACTTCAGCCAGTACGACCTGCGTGGCCGCTACTTCACGCTGGGCTTCGATTACCGCTTCTGATCCATCTGCCGCGGCCGGTCACCTGAAGGGACCGGCCGCGCGACTGTCTGCCGTTGTGTTCCAGGGGAGTCATCGTGTCCTTGCATCGCCGTGCCGTTCTTCCGTTGCTGCTTGCCGCCGCCACCGCACTGTCCTCGCCGCAGCCGGCGCAGGCACAGAGCGCGTACTTCTTCCCGCAGGTCACCGACGCAGCGGCGTTCGATGCAGCGGTGCCCACGCCGGAGCAGTTCCTCGGCTACCCGATCGGCAGCCGTTACACCCGGCACGATCAGCTGGTGGCGTACTTCCAGGAACTTGCGAAACGCTCGGACAAGATCAGCGTGCGCGAGATCGGCCGCAGCTATGAAGGTCGCCCGCTGCTGATCGCCACCGTCACTGCTGCAGGCAACCACGCGCGGCTGGAACAGATCCGCCAGCAGCACGCGACCCTGGCCGATCCGGCGCAGCCGCGCAGCGCCGCCGGTGACAGCCCGGTGGTGGTGTGGCTGGGCTACAGCGTGCATGGCAACGAGACCTCCAGTGCCGAAGCGGCGATGCTGACGGCGTACTACCTGGTGGCCAACCGCAGTGCCGAAACCCAGCAGTGGCTGCAGCAGGCGGTGGTGCTGTTCGACCCGGCACAGAATCCGGATGGCCGTGATCGTGCCGCCAACTGGCACAACGCCTGGGCCTCCGATCCGGCTTCGGCCGACCCGGCCGACAAGGAACACGTCGAGCCGTTCCCGCAGGGCCGCACCAACCACTACTTCACCGATCTCAACCGCGACTGGCTGGCCCTGACCCAGCAGGACTCGCGGCCGAAGGTGGAGGTGTTCCACCAGTGGTACCCGAACGTGCAGATCGATTTCCACGAGATGGGAAAGGACAGCACCTACTACTTCGAACCGTCGCCGAAGAGCATGCACAGCCCGCTGATTCCAGCGGCGTCGTATGAATTCAACAAGACCCTGGCCAAGTACCACGCGCAGGCGCTGGATGCGCTGGGCTCGCTGTACTACACCGGCGAGAACTTCGACAACTTCTCGCCGGTGTACGGCTCGACCTATCCTGATTTCCACGGTGCCGTCGGCGTTACCGTCGAGCAGGCCAGCTCGCGGGGCCGCGTGCAGGAGTCGATGAATGGTCTGCTGACGTTCCCGTTCACCATCCGCAACCAGGTGGCTACCGGGCTGGGCACGGTGCGCGGCGCGGTAGCCGAGCGCAGCGGCCTGTTCGACCTGCAGAAGCAGTTCTTCCGGAGCGCGTTGAAGCAGGCCGCACAGCAGCCGGTGAAGAGCTTCGTGTTCGGCGATGCGCATGATCCGGCACTGACCCGCCGGCTGCTGGAACTGTTGCTGCTGCATCGCATCGAGGTGCGCGCGCTGGATCGTGACGTCAGTGTCGATGGCCAGCGCTTCGATGCCGGCAGCGCCTACGTGGTGCCGGTGCAGCAGGCGCAGTTCCGCCTGGTGCATTCGATCTTTGCCGAGACGCCGCCGATCAAGGGCGATGTGTTCTACGGCAGCACCAGCTACGCGATCGCACCGGCCTACGGCGTGGCCTTCGCCGGTAGCCGCAGCCGTATCGATGGTGGCCCAAGGGTGACCGCGCTGCCGGCCGAGCCGGGCGTGGTGCTGGGCGGCCAGGCTGGATTCGCCTACGCGATTGACTGGCGCGACTACAACGCGGGGCGCGCGCTGGCCGCGCTGCAGGGCGAGGGCGTGAATGCACGCGCGGCATTCCAGCCGTTCACCACCGCGACCGCGCAGGGCGAGGTCAGCTTCGCCGCCGGCAGCCTGGTCATTCCGGTCACTGGGCAGTCGCTGCAGGGTGCGGCGCTGCTTGAGGCAGTGACATCCGCCGCACGCGAGGCAGGTGTGCAGGTGCACGCGCTGTCCAGTGGCCGCAGCCGCGAAGGCATCGACCTCGGCAGTGACGGCGTCAAGGCGCTGCGCAAGCCTGCGGTGGCACTCGTGATGGGCGAGGGCGTGGCCGCCACCGAAATCGGATCGGCGTGGTTCCTGTTGGACCAGCAGCTGCGGTTGCCGGCCAGCAAGCTGGATCCGCAACAGCTGGGCAAAGTGCCGCTGGACCGCTACACCACCATCGTGTTGTCCGGCGGCACCTATACCGGCGTCGATGCCACGGCGGTGGCTGCACTGAAGCGCTGGGTACAGGCCGGTGGCTCGCTGGTGACGTACGGCAGTGCCTCGAAGTGGGCGATCGAACAGAAGCTCGCCGACGGCGAGAAGCTCGGCAAGGAAGAAGATGCAGCTGACGAAAGCCGTCGCGCGTTCGGCGATCAGCGCGACATCGCAGCGATCGAGCGGGTCAGCGGCAACATCCTCAGTGCCGATGTTGATACCAGTCATCCGCTGGCGTTCGGTGTGCCGCGCCGGCAGCTGGCGATCAACAAGGAGAACACGGTAACGCTGCAGCCGAGCACGAACCCGTTCTCGACGGTGGTGCGCATCGACACGCCGCCGCGGGTGAATGGATATCTGTCCGAGCGCAACCGCGCGCGGGTGGCAGGCAGCGCGTGGCTGCTGGTGTCGGCGCAAGGGCAGGGCAACGTGGTGCTGTTTGCCGATGATCCGGCGCATCGCAAGTACTGGCACGGGACGGATCGACTGCTGATCAACGCGGTCTTCTTCGGGAATCTGGTGAATCCGAGTAAAGCGCGGGGTTGAGGCTTTGCGCGCCTTGATTGATGCGTGTGGGGGAGGCCGGGCGGGCCGCGCAGGACACGCCGTAAACCCCGCTCCGCGGTCCGGCCCAGCCGCTGGCGGCTGGGCGTTCGGGCGCTCGCGTAGCAGTGCTTCGCAAGCAAAGCACCCTCACCCCTGGGGGCTCGATGGCGCCTTGCTCGTGTGCGCTGTCCTGCGCACACGGCAAGGCCGGGGTTGGGCGTCCTGCCCAACCCGCCCGAGGCATGCCTCGGGCCCATGGCGCCAACGGTCCTGCACAGCCCGCCCGGCCTCCCCTCGACAGTTTCCTACGGGCGCGGACGCATCGAACCCCAAGGCGGGAGCAAGGGCGAAAGCAAAAGCAGAACCAGGAATTGCGACTTCGGCTTTTGCCTTTGAATTTGAATTTGAATTTGATCTTTCTTCTCCCGGCTACCCGGCGGGAGAAGAAGGCGCAGGCAATGCTTGAAGCGGATGGGCATGGGGGCAGCGCAGAACCGTTGGCGCCATGGATGGCGCCATCGAGCTTACATGGACGTATTTACAGCGTGTTCTGCGCTGCCCCCATGCCCATTCGCCCTTGGTACTGCCACCGCGTGCTTTATCACCCGGTAGCCCGCAACAAAAAAAAGGACGGCGCGTCAGCGCCGTCCCTCGATAGCCCCCCGCGCAGCGGGAAGCACCCTCCATGTCAGCTGGGATCAGCCGGCGCGACCGCCGCCGTTGCCACCCTGGCCGCGGCCACGGCCGCCACCATTGCCGCCACCGCCACGACGCTGGCCCTGACCGGCGCCTGCACGCTGCTGGCCATTGCCACCGCCCTCGCGACGGCCACCACCGGCCTTCTTCGGGCCCGCATGCGCATGGCGCGGCGCATCGCCGTGCGGACGGCGTGCGTGGCTCTTGCGCGGTGCGCGCTCGCCGGTATCGTGCTCGGCCTTGCCCGGCGCACTGTTGCCCCAGCGGATCGGCGTCTGCAGCTCGAAGCCCGGCACATCGCGGATGTCCATGTCGCGGCCCAGCAGGCGCACGATCGCGCGCAGCAGCTTCACTTCATCCTGCGCCACCAGCGAGATCGCCTGGCCGGTTGCGCCGTTGCGGCCGGTGCGGCCGATGCGGTGCACATAATCTTCGGCCACCATCGGCAGGTCGAAGTTGATCACCTTCGGCAGCTCGTTGATGTCGATGCCGCGCGCGGCGATATCGGTGGCCACCAGCACGGTCACGCGGCCGGCCTTGAAGTCGCCCAGCGCACGCAGGCGCTGGCCCTGGCTCTTGTTGCCATGGATCGCCGCGGTCTTGATGCCCGACTTTTCCAGGAACGTGGCCAGCTTGTCGCTGCCGTGCTTGGTGCGGGCGAACACCAGGGTCTGCTCGCGGCTGTCCTGCGCCAGCAGGTGCAGCAGCAGGTCACGCTTGCGGCCGGCATCGACCGGGTGCACGCGATGGGTGATGGTTTCGGCGACGGTGTTCTTCGGCGTGACCTGGATCTGCTCCGGGTTGCGCATGAACTCCAGCGCCAGCTGGCGGATGTTGTCCTCGAAGGTGGCCGAGAACAGCAGGGTCTGGCGGTTCTGCTTCGGCAGCTTGGCCAGGATGCGCTTGATCGACGGCAGGAAGCCCATGTCGAGCATGCGGTCGGCTTCGTCCAGCACCAGCAGTTCAATGCCGGACAGGTCGATGCTGCGACGCTCGAGGTGGTCGATCAGGCGGCCCGGGCAGGCCACCAGCAGGTCCACGCCACGGCGCAGGATGTCCAGCTGGTTGCCCATGCCGACGCCGCCGTAGATGCAGGCGCTGGGGATGCGCAGGTACTTGCTGTAACCGCGCAGGCTGTCATGCACCTGGGTGGCCAGCTCGCGGGTCGGGGCCAGGATCAGCGCGCGCGGCTTGCGCGGGCCGCTGCGCACTTCCTGCGAGGCGGTGCCCAGGTGCTGCAGCAGCGGCAGGCCAAAGGCAGCGGTCTTGCCGGTACCGGTCTGTGCACCGGCCAGCAGGTCGCGGCCGGCCAGCGCCAGCGGGATCGCCTGCTGCTGGATCGGGGTCGGGTTTTCGTAGCCCTGCTCGGCAAGCGCACGCAGCAGGAAGGGCGCCAGACCCAGCGATTCAAAAGACATTGAGATTGCTCCAAGTACAAGAAACGCCTGTCCGACTGGACAGACGGGGGCAGATCAAACTGATCGGCTGACTCGGAGCGTTCCCGTGAACCGCGCTGCGAGAATTGGGTGCAGCCGGCACGAAGCGCAGGCTGGAATGCGTGACGAACGGCGTCGGAGTGGGGGCGGGCGAAGAGGGCGGACCCTGGTCGCCGGCGGTCCCGGAGGGAAACGGACGGCCGCTGCAGACCCTGCAAGTCTAAACGATGTTTGAGACTTCACGCAAAAAGGCCTGTTCAGGTAGGGGGGCTCTCTGCAGGGCTGCGCCCTGCACCCGCAGAGGCTGAAGCAACGTCAAAGGCAGGGTTCCTGTGGGTAGGCGGGGTGGGTCCGGTGGCAGGGGACGCTGCAAGTACGTCCATGTAAGCTCGGTCGCCGCATCCATGCGGCTCACGCCCCTGCCACCGGACCCACCCCGCCTTCGACAGTTTTTCGCGATCTGCGGTAGATCCATGCCATGCGTGGATGCTCCTCGTTCAATTGACGAAATATTCGATCTTGATGGGGATTCATCCACGCATGGCGTGGATCTACTGGCCACCGGCCAACTGTCGAAGGCGGGGTACTGTGGGTTTGCGGGGGTGTGAGCGGCATGGGCCCGAGGCATGTCTCGGGCGGGTTGGGCCGGACGCCCAACCCCGGTCTTGCCGTGTGCGCAGGACAGCGCACACGAGCAAGCCGCGACCAAGCCCCCATGGACGGGTTAACGGCGTCCCCGCAAACCCACAGTGCCCCGCCATCCCACGGAATGCCCGCTGTTGCTGTTGCTTCGGCTGTTGCCCTGGCTTGAAGCAGGTGCAGGGCGCAGCCCTGCCGAACCCCCCACTACGGTAGGGTGGGCCGATGCCGCGCTGCAGCTTGGCGCCGCCGCAGATTTGATTACACTTGAAACTTGTTTGCCCACGACTCCGGACACCCACCCATGAAGCTTGGTTCTTTGAAGGAAGGCGGCCGCGACGGCACCCTGATCGTCGTCTCGCGTGACCTGCGCCACGGCGTACGCGCCACCGGCATTGCCGCCACCCTGCAGCAGGCCCTGGAGGACTGGAGCCACATCGCGCCGCGCCTGAACGCCCTGTACGAATCGCTCAACGCGGGCGACGCCGATGGCGTGTTCGACCTGGACCCGCAGGCGCTGGCCGCGCCGATGCCGCGTGCCTATGAGTTCGTCGATGGCAGCGCCTACCTGCCACATGTCGAGCGCGTGCGCCGCGCCCGTGGCGCCGAGGTGCCGGAGAGCTTCTACACCGACCCGCTGATGTACCAGGCGACCAGCGCCGGTTTCTACGGTCCGCGCGACGCGGTGAAGGTGGTCAGCGAGGACTACGGCATCGACCTGGAAGCAGAGATCGTGGTGATCACCGACGACGTGCCGATGGCGGCTACCCCGGAACAGGCCGCAGGCCATATCCAGCTGGTCGGCCTGGTCAACGATGTCTCGCTGCGCAACCTGATTCCGGGCGAGCTGGCCAAGGGCTTCGGCTTCCTGCAGTCCAAGCCGCGCTCGGCGCTGTCGCCGGTGTTCGTCACCCCCGATGAGCTGGGCGCCGCGTGGCAGGACAGCAAGGTGCACCTGCCGCTGCTGACCCACATCAACGGCCAGTGGTTCGGCGCGCCGGAAGCCGGCGTGGACATGCAGTTCAACTTCGCCCAGCTGGTCGCGCATGCGGCCAAGACCCGCCCGCTGGGCGCCGGCACCATCGTCGGCTCCGGCACCATCGCCAACGAGGACACCAGCAAGGGCGCCTCGTGCTTCGCCGAGCAGCGCGTGGTGGAGACCCTGCGCGACGGCAAGCCGAGTACGCCGTTCATGTCGTTCGGCGACGTGGTCCGCATCGAGATGCTCGATGCCGCCGGCAACAGCATCTTCGGTGCGATCGAGCAGCGCATCGAACAGGCGACCAGGCCCTGAGCAGGGAGGCGGCGATGGAGATCCCGGTCGACGACGGCATCGTGCTGTACACCTACTGGCGATCCAGCGCCGCCTACCGCGTGCGCATCGGCCTGGAGCTGAAGGGCCTGGCCTGGGAAGCCCGGCCGGTGCACCTGGTGCGCGACGGTGGCGAGCAGCACCTTGACGCCTATCGCGCGCTCAATCCGCAGCAGCTGGTGCCAACCCTGTTGCATGAAGGGCATGCGCTGACCCAGTCGCTGGCGATCCTGGAGTATCTGGAAGAACGCTTCCCGCAGGTACCGCTGCTACCGGCCGATGCCGCCGGCCGTGCGCGGGTGCGCGCGCTGGCCCAGCTGGTGGCCTGCGACATCCACCCGATCAACAACCTGCGGGTGATGCAGTACCTGGAGCGCAGCCTGCAGGTGCCGGCCGATGTCCGCACGCAGTGGACCCTGCACTGGATCGCCGAAGGCTTCGCTGCCATGGAGGCAATGTTGGCCAACAGCAGCGCGACGGGCACCTTCTGCCACGGTGACCGTCCCGGCCTGGCCGATATCTGTCTGCTGCCGCAGCTGTACAACGCGCATCGCTTCGGCCTGGACCTGGCGCCGTACCCGACCCTGCGCCGTATCGAAGCTGCCTGCCAGGCACTGGACGCCTTCGACCGCGCACGCCCGGAAAACCAGCCCGACGCAGGCTGATCGTCGGTCCCTGCCTGTCCTGCCCGCGCATCCCTCTCGATACCGGGGAGGATACAGCGGCAAACCCGCGCGTAGGTAGAATCGCCATTCCGGCGCGTCGCACACCGCCGGTATAACCGGCGACTGGCAAGGAAAATCAATGAATAGGCTGTTGGCGGTGCTGCCCGCGCTCGTGCAGAGCTGGGGGTTGGGAATGCTGCTGGTCGGCGCACTGGCGGCCTTCACCGTTGGCGTTGGACTGGGTGGCTACGGCGTGCTGGCGGGCTATGTGGCGGTCGTGGTCATGGCAGCCCTGGCTTACAGATCGCGTGTACCGCTGGGCCACGACCGCTGGAACATCCTGATACCGATCCTTGCCTGCTGTGCCACGGGTGTGTGGGGATTCGCGTTCAGCTCGAGCCAGCCGAGTGATTTCGGCGTCTACTACCGCTGTGGTGTCGCCGCAACATCGTCGATGGTGCAGTGGCTGGATAAATGTCAGTCCGCGTACCTTGCCGACAACAGCACCTACTGGCTGCGTTCGTACTTCTATTCCACGCTTGTTGGGCGCATCTTCGGCGAGGGCTACGTGTGGTTCAAGGTCAGCAACATCGGCCTGCACTGCGCGACGCTTTTACTGTGGTACTTCGGCGTCAGGCGAAATCATGGCGGCAGAGCGGCGGCGCTTGCCACGCTCTTGCTCGCACTGTATCCAGAGTATTGGTTCACGACGACCCTGATAACCACGGACAATGCCGCGGTCCTGGCCATCGCCGCATTCCTCCTGCTCATTCCCGGGCTCGAGGGCCGGTGGCCCGTCGCCCTGTTCTCGGCGGTGGCCATTGCCGCCATCGCGTTCCTGGGAAACCAGCTGAGATCGATCGGCACGATCTTCGTCGTTGCATTGCTGCTATGGGCTCTGTGCAGAAGTATTGCGCAGCGACGGTTGGCCTTGGTGACATTGCCGATGGCGTCGATCATCTGCTTGTTCGCGATGACTGCTGCTTTCAACAAGGTAAATCCGACAGGCTTGCCCGATCTGGTCGAGCCGCTGCGCGCGCTTTCCTCCATCGACTTCAGTTCTGACCAGAACTTTGCGGTGAACTACAGGTGGGCAGAGCACTTCTGGACCGCGACGCCAGAATCAGCCCGGTTCGCCAACATGGCCTACAAGGTGTCCACGGAGTTTTCGTCGGGTTTCTGGGATTGGCCCGGTTATCTGTTCAGAAAATCACAGGTTGTTTTTGCAGGTTCCGGCTACTACGGCCTGTCTGCCTTCAACTATCCACCTGGCAACCCGGATTCTCTGAACAATGGCGTGCTCAGTGATATCCCGTTCGATTCCACCCTGTTTCCGTGGCTGGGTCTGGTCGTGTTCGCAGGTCTGAGCTTGTCCGTGGTGGGGGTATTGAAGACGAAGCATGAGGGTCTTTCGCTGGCCTGCCTCATCTTCGTGGGTGCATTCGCACTGATGGTAATCGGTGCGGGTGAGTCTCAGGCCAGGTACAGCGTAGTGATTGCGCCGGCGTTGTCGCTGCTCGCTGCGATGTCTGTGTTCGCCCGTGACAATGCGGATGGCCCCAGGGGCAACGGTCGTCGTTATCTGGTGGGCGGAGTAGGGATCGTTGTCGTCTATCTGCTGGTTACCCTGGTGTCCGCCGTTCTGCCCTCGGCGGCAGACGTCATGAAGGGTGTCAGGCTTCTGCCGGTGGGAGCCAGCGCAACGGGTGCGTGCCAGCGCTCCGATGCCGTCCTGTCGCTGGATGAAAAGCGCGCACGGATCGATTTCAAGGACGGAAGCGCCTGCGCCGTGCTTTCCATTCCTGTCAGATCGGACTCCACGTCGGTTGGATTCTATGTCAGCGGATCGACGTTCCCTTTCAAGTTCGAAGAACGTCCGGAGTCGCCGGTCTCATACACGCTGTACTCCAATGGTGTGGGTATTGCTTCGGGAAGCATGGGGCGGCAGACTGTTCGATGGGTCGAAGCATCCCTTGCCAGCCCGCACGAAGGAGTGGTGTACCTTCGATTGGACAGAACGGCGGAGGCCGGGGCGGACTACGTCGAGGTGACGCTGATCCGGCCATCTGTCCAGTAGATTCCACCGAAGACCACAGTGGGAGAGGCTTCGCTACGGAGATGT
Source organism: Stenotrophomonas sp. TWI1409 (assembly GCF_039673015.1). Classification (NCBI taxonomy): domain Bacteria; kingdom Pseudomonadati; phylum Pseudomonadota; class Gammaproteobacteria; order Lysobacterales; family Lysobacteraceae; genus Stenotrophomonas; species Stenotrophomonas sp. TWI1409. The sequence continues at coordinate 48,495 of NZ_JBDJKU010000008.1, read as the reverse complement.
CCGGCTACAGGTGCCCTGCATTCCCATCCTCAGCGACTTCATGTATCCGCTGCAGATCATCGCGGAACAGCCGATAGGCATCCTCGCGGCGCGCATCGTCGGTCTGCCGCAATACCCATGCCGGGTGCACCGTGGCATAGCCGCGGGTGCCGTCCTCGAGGGTGTGCCAGCGTCCGCGGTCGCGTGAGAGGTCGAACCCACGACCAAACACCGAGGCTGCCGCTGTCGCGCCGAGGCACACGATCACCTGGGGCCGCACGCGCGCGATCTCACCCATCAGCCAAGGGCGGCAGGCCTGGATGTGCCGGCTTTCCGGTCGCTTGTGCAGTCGCACCTTGCCACGCCGTTCATGATGGAAGTGCTTCACGGCGTTGGTGAGGTACAGCCCCGCGCGATCGATTCCCAATTCGGTCAGCGCACGGTCCAGTAGCTGACCGGCAGGACCCATGAACGGCTGTCCGCGCAGATCCTCGGTGTCGCCAGGTTGTTCCCCGATCAGCATCATGCGGGCGTCTGCAGGCCCCTGCCCGAACACGGTCTGCGTGGTCTGCTCCCACAGCGGGCACTGGCGGCAGGTGCTGGCCTGTTCGCGTAGATTCTCCAGACTGCTGGCATCCGCTGCTGGCATCGCAACACCTGCACGCAGGGGGATCCTGCGCTGGGGTGCCTGCGCGGGCCGGTCATGCATTTCCTGCACGCGATCGCCCGCATCGCGCACCAGGCGCGGCAGCAGCTGCGCCTCGGGCAGGTGGCGCCAGTACCTGGCCGGCATCTCCTGCATCATCATCCGGGTGTTGAGCCGGGCCGGATTGAAGATGCTGGCGTAATAGGTCTGCCACAGGGCCTCGCGCGCATCCTCGGCCGGGGCATCCTCGCGCCGTGCGCCGGGGCCGAAGGCAAGCGCCTGCCCATCCCATGCGACGCTGCGCGAAGGCGTGAGGATCGCCCAGCGCATGCCGGTGAAGCGGCGCGCGAAGAAGGGCGCGACCCGGTCGACAATGTGGTGCTGTGGCTCAAACCAGGCGATGAACGCATCAGGCTGGCCAGGCACCTCGTGGAAGCGCACGAATGCCTTCATCTTGTGCGTGTCACGGCGGACGGCCTGGGCGAGCGCCGTTGCGCGCAGGACATCGGCGTCGGCGGGGTTGCTCAGCACCGAACGCTCGCCATGGACGATGCGCCACAGCAGGCGATACAGCAAGGCCAGTCGCTGGGGGTCGTGATGGCACAGGCAGGTGGCCGCCAGTTCCAGGAAATCGCGGGGCACGTTGGGTGCACTGGCATCGGCCAGCATCGGCGCCCGCTGCACGGCCGGCGCATCCAGCAAGGACGTTTCGCTCCCTTCCAGCCAGTCCAGCTGAGGCGGGGCCACGCCTCGCAGCAACGCTTCGCGCGCAGCATCGCGCCAGGCCTGCAGCGACCACTGCGGGTCCACCCGCAGCGACCAGCGCTGCGCGTCAGGCGGCGGGCGGTGCATCAAACAGCGATCCCTGACGAGGCGGTGGGGCCAACTGCGCGCGCAGCGCCGCCGGATCGTCCAGCGATTTGCGTGGATGGTGGTCAGCCAGCTGCACAAACGGAAGCAGTTTGCTCATCGGTGCCTTCAGGCGTGCTACATCGGCAACCCGCAGGCGACCGTGGCGGCGTGCCATCAGCACCCGTTTCACGTTGCGCACGCCCAGCCCGGGTACGCGAAGCAGCATTTCCTTCGGCGCACGGTTGAGATCCACAGGAAAGCGCTCGGGGTGACGGATCGCCCAAGCCATTTTCGGGTCGATATCCAGGTCGAGCATGCCGTCCTGGGTGGTATCGGTAATCTCATCCACGCCGTAACCGTAGAAGCGCAGCAACCAGTCGGCCTGGTAGAGGCGATGTTCGCGCTGCAGCGGAGGCGGTTGCAGTGGCAGCTGCCGGCTGGCGTCCGGAATCGGGCTGAACGCGGAGTAGTACACCCGGCGCATGCGGTAGTTGCCGTACAGCGCATCGGCGCTGGCCAGGATCTGTTGGTCGTTGGCCCCGTCCGCGCCGACGATCATCTGCGTGCTCTGCCCGGCGGGTGCGAAACGGGGAGGGCGTGGACTGCGGCTGGCCCTCGGTGCCATCGCTGTGGGGGCTTTGCGCGCCTCCTTGGCTTCCTCGATGCGCCAGCGTAGTTCGCCCATCGCGCCGCGTATCGAATGCACCGTCTTCTCCGGCGCCAAGGCGCTCAGGCCGGCTTCGGTCGGCAGTTCCACGTTGATGGACAGGCGGTCGGCATAGCGCCCGGCACTGGCCAGCAGCTCCGGCGAGGCCTCGGGAATGGTCTTGAGGTGGATGTAGCCGGCGTAGCGGTGTTCTTCGCGCAGCTGCCGGGCCACTTCCACCATCTGTTCCATGGTGTAGTCCGCATTGCGGATGATGCCGCTGGACAGGAACAGGCCCTCGATGTAGTTGCGCTTGTAGAAGTCCAGGGTGAGTGTGACCACCTCGTCCACGCTGAAACGTGCGCGGGGCACGTTGCTGGAGACCCGGTTCACGCAGTAGGCGCAGTCGTAGATGCAGAAGTTGGTCAGCAGGATTTTCAGCAATGAAACGCAGCGGCCGTCCGGCGTATAGCTGTGGCAGATGCCCATGCCCTCGGTGCTGCCGATGCCGCCACTGGCGCGTGAATCGCGCTTGCCTGAGCCGCTGGAGGCGCAGGAGGCGTCGTATTTGGCGGCATCGGCCAGAATGGCCAGCTTGCGGATGGTTTCCATTGAGGAAACCTACGGATGAGGGGTCTCATTGGATGAGACCGCCCCTGAATTCTTCAGGAAAAGGGGACGGAGGGGATTAAGTCGTAAATGCACTTACGACTTAATCCCCTCCGTCCCCTTTTTCGTGCGGTCAGAACCCGTGAGTGATGCTTGGCTGCCCGGCCGAGAAATCCGCATACGGGTCGTGCTCGCCGCTGCTGCCTTCGGACAGGCGGAACTTCAGGGCCAGGCCATCGCGCGAGTCGGCCGCGCGCAGCGCTTCCTCCTGCTCGATGATGCCGGCCTTGGCCAGACGGAACAGGCACTGGTCGAAACTCTCCATGCCTTCCTCCAGCGAGCCTTCCATCGCCGCCTTGATCTCGTGCACCTGGCCGCGACGCAGCAGGTCACGGATCATCGGCGTGTTGATCAGCACCTCGGTGGCCGGCAGGCGACGGCCCTCCTTGTTCTTCACCAGGCGCTGGCTGATCACCGCACGCAGGTTCAGCGCCAGGTTCATCAGCACGTTCTTGTGCGCGCTTTCCGGGAAGAAGTTGAGGATGCGCTCGATGGTCTGGTCGGCGTTGTTGGAGTGCAGGGTGGCCAGGCACAGGTGGCCGGTTTCGGCGAAGGCGATCGCCGCCTCCATCGTTTCCGCATCCAGGATCTCGCCGATCAGGATCACGTCCGGCGCTTCACGCATCGCGTTCTTCAGCGCGTTGTGGAAGGCATGGGTGTCCAGCCCGACCTCGCGCTGGTTGACGATCGACATCTTGTGCTTGTGCAGGTACTCGATCGGGTCCTCGATGGTGAGGATGTGACCGGTGGTGGTGCTGTTGCGGTGGTCGATCATCGACGCCAGCGAGGTGGACTTGCCGGAACCGGTGGACCCCACCACCAGCACCAGCCCGCGCGGGGTCATGATGACGTCCTTCAGCACCTGCGGCAGGTTCAGCTCCTCGATGCTCGGGATGCGGCTGCGGATGGCGCGGATGACCATGCCCACTTCGCCGCGCTGCTTGAACACGTTGACGCGGAAGCGCCCGGCATCGGGCAGGGCGATGGCCATGTTGAGCTCCAGCTCGCGCTCGAACTGCGGCACCTGGCCTTCGTCCATCAGCGAGTAGGCGATCTTCTTGACCATGCCCGGCGGCAGGCCGGTGTTGCCCAGCGGATAAAGCTTCCCCTCGATCTTGATGTAGACCGGTGCTCCGGTGGTCAGGAACATGTCCGAAGCGTTCTTTTCGGTCATCAGCTTCAGGAAGTAGCCGATATCCATTGCGAATTTTCCCCAACGAAACGGCCGACGCCCGTTGCCAGCACGGTGTCGGCTTGACGACAATGGCCGTGAACCGACAACCGGTACGGCCTCCCCAATGAAACGACTTAGCTTCGCACGAATGCGCCATGGCCTGTATGTGATGGCGTTTGCATTCGCACTGTCTGCCCCCGCCTGGGCGCAGGACGGCGCACTGGAACTGGCCCAGGCCCGGCAGGCGGTCGACAAGGCCACCCAGGCCGACGCCGACCAGTACGCCCCGGACCTGATCGGGCTGGCCCGGCAGGGGCTGGAACAGGCCCAGCGTGCTGCCGGCGACCGCCGCGAGCGCAAGAACGCCCCGGCGATCGCCCTGCGCGCCGCTGCCGATGCCGACCTGGCCCGCGCCCGCAGCGAGGAAGCCACCGTCACCGCGCAGCTGCAACTGCGCCGCAACGAGGTCAACCAGCTGCAACGCCAGCTGTCGACCGGGGAGGACCGCCGGTGAAGCCGATGACTGCCGCAACCCTGGCTGCGCTGCTGGCGCTGCCGACCCTGGCCTTGGCCGCCGACAACCCGATGGTGGCGCAGCTGAGCCAGCGTCTGATGGCCATCCAGGCCAATCCCGACACGGCTGAGCTGGGCGCCTTCGAGCGCATGCAGGCCCAGCAGGCCATCGCCACCCTGGACAAGGCCAAGCGCCGCGACCAGGAGCTGGCCACCTACCTGGCCGAGCGCCGGGTGGAGATCGCCGAGACTGCCGTGCGTGCCGCACTGGCCGCGCGCGAGGTCGACCGCCTGGAGCGCACCCGCAGCGACCTGCTGATCGAGGCCAGCCGCCGCGATGCCGCCCGCGCCCGCCAGGAAGCCGAGCAGCTGAGAATGCAGGCGCAGATGCAGGCCGAGGAGGCGGAGCGCCTGCGCCAGGCCGCCGAGGCCGAAACCCTGGCCCGCCAGGACGCCGAGAACGCCCTGACCAGCGTCGCCGGCAAGCAGCAGCAGCGCCTCAGCGCCGCCCAGCAGAACGCCGCCAAGCTGGCCCGCGAGGAAGCCGAGCTGGTATCCGGGCAGAAGTTGCCGGGCTCGAAGTTCGATGGCCGTGGCGAAGTCTTCACCTTCAATGGTGACGCATTTGCCGCTGGCGCCTCCAGCCTGTCCGGTGGGGCCCGCAACCAGGCCAAGGCGCTGGCCGAGTACCTGAACATCGGCAAGAAGGGCCGCCTGCGCATCGAGGCCTATGACAGCGCCAACGGGGTCGGTCAGAAGCGCGCCGAAGCGCTGCGCGACGCCCTGGTCGCGGGCGGTGTCGCCAGCAACCGGATCCAGCTCAGTGGCAAGAAGGCCGCGTCCACCCGGGCACGCTCGGCCGAGGTCATCATCGCCCCGTAATTGCTTGATATTGTTTGTTTTTCGTTGCGATGAGCATTCAGCCTGAACCCCGCCCCGGCGGGGTTCGGTCTTTTTGCCGCAGGGGTCTTGTACCCCGCCTTGAGCAGGCGTAGGGTCAATCGTCCGGGACGCAATGCCGCGGACCGGACGATGGGAGGGCCGGGCCGATGCAAACAGGGCGCGAACCGCAGCAGATCGACGTGCGCAGGCCAGTGCCGCAGGTCGTTGCAGGCGTCCAGGTGGCCATCGACCGGCGCTCCTCCATGAACAACGCCCCGTGCCTTGCGGCCGGGGCGTTCGTGTATCTGTCGAAGGAGGTCCATCATGTTTGAAGATCAGCCCCAGAGCGAGATCGACGCCCGTCGCGCGCGTGATCCGGAGTTCAGGGCACTCCATGACCAGCACCGTAAGTTGAACAAGAAGTGCATGGACGCGGAGTTGGGTGTACTCCCGATCGATGATGTCACCCTGGGTCGCATGAAGCGCGAGAAGCTGCTGGCCAAGCAACGACTTCTGCGAATGTACGAAACACCGCTCCCAATGACGTCCCCCACGCTTTGACGCACCCCGTCACGCCCGGAACGGCGTGACCCGGCCATCGATGGCCCCGTCGGGCGCTCCTGCCCCGGCATCGCGGCACCGCCGATGAGGCGGCCGCGCCAAGGCACCACAGGCCGTGGTGCCTTGGCCTGCAGGCACAGCTCACCGATGCGGGCGGTACCGGTCTCCTCGTCGATCCGGGGCCGTCCGCATCTCTTTTTACGGTGGACGGGCTGCGGCCCTGCCGACCTGACTTTCATCGCCATCCGTCGGATAATCATCGGTCCGGCCCTGTGCGGCGCGAACCGAAAGTCCTCCGAATGCCCATCCATTCTTCCGTCCTCGAACTCATCGGCCAGACCCCGATCGTCAAGGCCCAGCGCCTGGACACCGGCGTCTGCGAGCTCTACCTGAAGCTGGAGAGCGCCAACCCGGGCGGATCGATCAAGGATCGCATCGGCCTGTCGATGATCGAGGCGGCGGAAAAGCGCGGCGACCTGAAGCCCGGTGCCACCCTGGTTGAGGGCACGGCTGGCAACACCGGCCTGGGCCTGGCGCTGGTGGCCCAGCAGAAGGGCTATAAGCTCATTCTGGTCGTTCCCGACAAGATGAGCCGGGAAAAGATCTTCAATCTGAAGGCGATGGGCGCCGAAGTGCGCCTGACGCGCTCGGACGTGGCCAAGGGCCATCCGGAGTACTACCAGGACCTGGCCAAGACCATCGCCGAGCAGACCCCGGGCGCCTACTTCATCAACCAGTTCGGCAACCCGGACAACCCCGCCGCGCATGAATTCGGTACCGGCCCGGAAATCCTCGAACAGATGGGCGGCGACCTCGATGCCATCGTGTTCGGCTGCGGCAGCTCCGGCACCATGACCGGCCTGTCGCGTGCCTTCGCCAAGCTGTCGCCGAAGACCGAGCTGGTGCTGGCCGATCCGGTCGGTTCGATCCTGGCCGAGTACATCAACGACGGCAATCTGAACGACAAGTCGGGCAGCTGGCTGGTGGAAGGCATCGGCGAGGACTTCCTGCCGTCGATCTCCGATTTCAGCCGCGTCAAGAAGGCTTATGCCATCAGCGATGCCGAGAGCTTCCACACCGCGCGCGAACTGCTGGGCAAGGAAGGCATCCTGGGTGGTTCGTCCACCGGCACCCTGCTGGCCGCCGGCCTGAAGTACTGCAAGGAGCAGACCACGCCGAAGAAGGTGCTGGTGCTGGTGCCGGATACCGGCAACAAGTACCTGTCGAAGATGTACAACGACTACTGGATGCTGGACAACGGTTTCCTGCAGCGCCCGCAGCACGGCGACCTGCGCGACCTGATCCTGCGCCCGTATGGCCAGCGCGACACCGTGGTGATCGGTCCGAACGACCTGCTGACCACCGCCTACCAGCGCATGAAGCTGTACGACGTGTCGCAGCTGCCGGTGATGGACGGCGAGCAGCTGGTCGGCATCGTCGACGAAAGCGACGTGCTGCTGCACGTGTATGGCGATGAGGCACGCTTCCGCGACACCGTCGCCACCGCGATGGTCAGCAAGCTGGACCGGCTGGACGTGAAGTCGCCGATCGAGGCGCTGCTGCCGGTGTTCGACCGCGGCCAGGTGGCGATCGTGATGGACGGCGACACTTTCCTGGGCCTGATCACCCGTATCGACCTGCTGAACTATCTGCGCCGTCGCGTGCAGTAAGCCGCTGATCGCCGACGTTCACTGCTGAATCCTGGTTTATCCGCGTCAAAGGTCGTTAAGGCCGCGCTGGTAGACTTCCGCACCTTCGATGGCGCCGTGCGTCGGCGCCCCTCAGGAAAGAACATGTCCAACGCAACTTCCCAGGATCGCGCCCTGGCCCTGGCTACCCTGGCCATCCACGGTGGCCAGTCGCCCGACCCCAGCACCGGCGCGGTGATGCCGCCGATCTACGCCACCTCGACCTATGCACAGTCCAGCCCGGGCGAGCACCAGGGCTTCGAGTACTCGCGCACCCACAACCCGACCCGCTTCGCCTATGAGCGTTGCGTGGCGTCGCTGGAAGGGGGCACCCGCGGCTTTGCCTTCGCCTCGGGCATGGCGGCCAGCTCGACCGTGATCGAGCTGCTGGACGCCGGCAGCCATGTGGTGGCAATGGACGACATCTACGGCGGCAGCTTCCGCCTGTTCGAGCGCGTGCGTCGCCGCACTGCCGGGCTGGACTTCAGCTTCGTCGACCTGACCGATCTGGCGGCGTTTGAAGCCTCCATCACGTCGAAGACGAAGATGGTGTGGATCGAGACCCCGACCAACCCGATGCTGAAGATCGTCGACATCGCCGCGGTCGCCGCCATCGCCAAGCGCCATGGCCTGATCGTGGTGGTCGACAACACCTTCGCCTCGCCGATGCTGCAGCGTCCGCTGGAACTGGGTGCGGACCTGGTCCTGCATTCGGCCACCAAGTACCTCAACGGCCATTCGGACATGGTGGGCGGCATGGTCGTGGTCGGCGACAACGCTGAACTGGCCGAGCAGATGGCCTTCCTGCAGAACTCGGTGGGTGGCGTGCAGGGCCCGTTCGACAGCTTCCTGGCCCTGCGTGGCCTGAAGACCCTGCCGCTGCGCATGAAGGCGCACTGCGCCAATGCGCTCGCCCTGGCGCAGTGGCTGGAGAAGCACCCGGCCGTGGAAAAGGTGATCTACCCGGGCCTGCCGTCGCACCCGCAGCATGAGCTGGCCGGCAAGCAGATGGCCGGTTACGGCGGCATCGTTTCGATCGTGCTCAAGGGCGGGTTCGAGGCGGCCAAGCGCTTCTGCGAGAAGACCGAACTGTTCACCCTGGCCGAGTCGCTGGGCGGCGTGGAAAGCCTGGTCAACCACCCGGCGGTGATGACGCATGCCTCGATCCCGGTCGCGCGGCGGGAGCAGCTGGGGATCAGTGATGCGCTGGTAAGGCTGAGCGTGGGTGTTGAGGATCTGGGGGATCTGCAGGTGGATCTGGAAAGGGCGCTGCAGTGACCCATGCGCCCGCCACGTCGGAGCGTTCATTGGCCACCCGCGCAAGCTTGGCCTGGGAAATGGCCAAGCGGGATGTATTCGCACGTTACAAAGGCTCGGTGATCGGTCTTGCCTGGTCGTTTTTCTATCCAGTGCTCATGCTGGGCGTGTACACGTTCGTGTTCGGCGTCATTTTCCGCTCGCGCTGGACAGGCACGCACAGTGACGCGCCGTTGACTTCGGAGTTCGCGCTGATCCTGTTCTCGGGACTGGTGGTCTATGGCTTCTTTTCCGAATGCCTGAACAAGGCGCCGGGCCTGATCACGGCCAATGGGCAGTTCGTGAAGAAGGTGGTGTTCCCGTTGGAAGTACTGCCCGTGTCGACCGCGTTGTCCGCGCTGTTCCACATGCTGGTCAGCCTGTTGGTGCTGCTGATCGCCATGCTCCTGCTGAAGGGCAGCGTCCCGGTCACTGCCATCGCCTTCCCGGTCGTGATGATGCCATTGCTGCTGGCGACCCTTGGCTGCACCTGGCTGTTCTCCGCGTTGGGTGTCTATCTGCGCGACCTGGGGCAGATCATGCCGCTGGTCACGACGATGCTGCTGTTCCTGTCGCCGGTGTTCTATCCGATTACCGCGGTTCCTGCCTCCTTCCGTCATATCGTCGAGCTGAATCCCATCACAGGCGTCATGGATGGGGTGCGCGATACGCTGATATTCGGGCACTGGCCGGACATGGGGCTTCTGCTGTGGCAGTACCTTGTGGGTCTGCTGATCATGCTGTTTGGGCTGTCTGTGTTCCAGTACGTGCGTAGGGGTTTTGCCGATGTCATCTGACGCGCTGATCAGGGTGGAGGGCTTGGGCAAGCGATATGACATGTTTGCCAAGCCGGTTGACCGGCTGATGCAGTTGATGTCGGATCCGGTGCGTCGCGGCCTAGGCATGGCACCTGCCAAGCACAGCAAGGAAGTCTGGGCATTGCGTGGTGTCAGCTTCGAGGTTCCGCCCGGTGAAGCGCTGGGTGTGATGGGGCGCAACGGCTCGGGCAAGAGCACGATGCTGCAGATGCTGTGCGGCACGCTGACCCCGACCGAGGGGCACGTCCAAGTGCGTGGCCGGATCGCAGCGCTGCTGGAGCTGGGGGCTGGCTTCAACCCGGAGTTCACGGGCCGGGAGAACGTATTCCTCAATGGTCGCCTTCTCGGGCTGGAAACCGCGGAGATCGAGAGCCGCTTCGACGACATCTGTGCGTTTGCCGACATCGGTGCGTACATTGATGAGCCGACCAAGACCTATTCCAGCGGTATGTTTGTCCGCTTGGCGTTTTCGGTGGCGACGTCCGTGGATGCGGACATCCTCGTGGTTGATGAAGCCCTCGCTGTGGGTGATGCGCGCTTCCAGGCGCGCTGCATGAAGCGTATCCGGGCCATCCAGGACGATGGCGCCTCTGTTCTTTTCGTCAGCCATGACGTGGCGGCCGTGCGCACGCTGTGCCAGCGGGCTCTCTGGCTGGAGCGCGGCGGGATGAAAGAGCTGGGGCCGGTGCTGCAGGTCAGCTCCCGGTACATGGAGTCCATCTTCCAGGATGATCCCGAGGCGCTGCATCCAGCGGTGGGCGTCGATGCGCACGATGAAGAGGGAAGCAGTGCAGGCGGCGACGCTGGCGTGCAGGACACGGCAGCTCCCGACGTACCGACGGTTCACAAGGAAAAGCCCCTGGCGCACTGGGGGCAGCAGATCGGCCTGATCCGCGCCGTGACCCTGGCCGCGGGTGATCAACGCGACTGCGAACTGCTCGAATGGGGCCAGCGCTGCCGCATCGGGATCCGGGTCCTGTTGCCTCCTGATTACGCGCCGGAGTCGTTCCGGGTCGCGTTCTCCATCAAGGATCTGAGAGGACATGACATCGTCGTATCCAGTACCGACGACAGCAGCAGCACGCCGCCGGCGCATTGGTCAGCGGGTGCCGAGGTGGAGATCGAGTTTGCCTTCGAGAACGGATTGGTTGAAGGTAAGTACTTCCTTGTCGCTGCAGTCGAGAAGCGCACGGGGCCGGTTGTGGAGTACTACGAGTACATCGAAGGCGTGCGGTACTTCTCGGTGATCAGCCCGGTTCGTCACTTCGGCATTTACCAACCCAAAATCGAGCATGTGTTCAAGGAGTTGCTCCGTGTCTGATGACGTAATCAATTCCAAGAATTACTGGAACGGTCGTTTCGGTGAGGATTGGGAAGATCTCGGTGGACGCGAACAGTCACGCTTCTTTGGCGCGCTTGCCGTGCAGATGCTTCCCGCCTGGCTGGTGCGTGCCAGTAGCCAGCGCCGCCTGACTTGGTGCGACTGGGGCTGCGCACTGGGAGACGGTACCCAGGAAGTAGCGCAGAGCATTCCCGGCGCGATGTTCACCGGGGTCGACTTCTCTGCCGTTGCGATTGCCGACGCACAGCAGCGCTTCCCAGGCTTGAGTTTCATCAGCGACGATTGGCTTGCATCCACCGCACAGGCGGATGCGCCCGCCTTCGACGTGGTCTTCAGCTCCAACACGCTGGAACACTTCCACGAACCGTGGAAGGTACTCGGCACGGTTGCTGCGCGCGCCCGGCACTGCATCGTCCTGATGCTGCCCTATCGCGAGCGGCATCGCATTGAAGAGCACCATGCCTCCTTCATGCCGGAGAACATTCCGCAGCAGATCGACGGCAAGGTGCTGGTGCATGCCAGTGCCCGCGATACGCGGAATGATCACCCTTGCTTCTGGCCGGGCGAGCAGGTGCTGCTGGTCTGGGCCGACCCCACCTGGCTGGGTGAGCAGTCACTGACCCTGCAGGATCTGCAGCTGGGTACAGAACCCCCCAGCCCGTTGCGTCCGCTTCTCGCTTCGGCAACGCAGCTTGCGCTGCAGCTCAATGGCGACCTGGGCACGTTGCGCAGCCACGTGCCCGCTGCACCGGAGCAGGTGCAGGCACTGGATCAGCTGCGTGTGGATCTGGACAAGTGGCTGCTGGTGCGCGACCTGACTGCACAGTCCACCGGGCCAGCGTGGAGCCACGAGCAGATGGCACGCGAAGCGCGCGATGCGCGGATCCTGGAGTCTGCGCTGCAGGCGCTGCAGCCCCTGCTGGTCGGCAGCACCTTGCTGGATCGTCTCAACGATGCACATGCTGACCTGGTGCAGGTGAGGAATGTACTGCAGGAGGATCGGAACATTCGAGCCGGCCTGTTGGCTGATACCGAGGCGCTACTCGCACAGGCATCGGCGGCGCGTGTCGAGGCCGATCAGAGCGTGGGTGCGACGCTCCGACTGGGAGCGGAGATCGTCAATCTGGTGGGGGCCCCGGCAGGTGCGAAGCTGGACGCGCTTGCAGGCACGGATGACGAACAGCCGGCCGACGTGCAATTGCAGCGACTGCGGTTGCGCCTGCTGGCCATGGACCAGGAACTGGATGCACTCCACCGGAGCACGTCCTGGCGTATCACCCGGCCGATGCGTGTCATCCGGCGTTTTCTCTCCAGCCCCATGCAGGAGCTTCGAAACATCGGCAAGCATGCCCCGCGCTCGGTGCAGGCAGCCACGCGCTTCGGTATCCGGACGCTGCGCAACGGACGCCTGGATCCGTCGGATCGCGCGCGGCTGGCGCAGATCATCTCGCCTTCTCCGAAGGTGACCGTGGGCGATCCGCTTGGCTTCGTCGATTACTCCCACCTGCCGACCCTCGCTGCCGCCGACGCCAACTCCACTGACGTGTTTGTCTGGGCTGTGATTGACTGGAACTTCCGCGTCCAGCGTCCCCAGCATCTGGCAATGGCGCTGGCTGCCAAGGGGCACCGGGTCTTTTACATATCCAACAATTTCGTCGACGCCTCCGAAGCGGGTTTCAAAGTCGAGCCGTTGGATGACAGCGGTCGCCTGTTCCAGGTGAATCTCAACCTGGACACTGCGCCGCAGATCTATCACGCAATGCCTGGCAATGAGCAGGTGGCTGCGATCCAGTCCAGTCTGTCTGCGTTGCTGGGATGGACCCGGTCGGTTCGCTGCATGTCGTTCGTGCAGCACCCATACTGGCTGCAGCCGGCGCAGTGCCTTCCTAACGCGAAGCTTGTCTATGACTGCATGGACCACCATGGCGGTTTCGAAGACAACGCTGCCAGCATCATGGAGGGCGAGCGCCAGCTGATTGAGCGGGCGGACCTGCTGGTCGTTACTTCCCAGTGGTTGCACGACGAGCTCAGCCCGCGCGCGCGCAACATCGTGATGGTGCGCAATGCCACCGAGTACGCTCATTTCTGCACTCCGCCGGCCAAGGTCTTCGCCGATGCGAAGGGCCGACGGATCATTGGCTACTACGGTGCCATTGCAGAGTGGTTTGATGCAGAGCTGTTGCGCCGGGTTGCCCTGGACAACCCGGATGCGCTTGTCCTGATGATCGGTCGTGACACGGCCAACGTTGCCGCCAGCCTGCAGGGTATCGACAACGTGCGTTTCGTCGGCGAGGTGCCGTATGCCGAACTGCCGTACTGGCTCCATGCATTCGACGTCTGCCTCCTGCCTTTCAAGGTCATTCCCCTGACCCTGGCGACCAACCCGGTCAAGGTGTACGAGTATCTCAGTGCGGGCAAGGCGGTCGTTTCAGTGGATCTGCCGGAGCTGGCCCAGTTTGAAGGGCTGGTGCGCCTGGCAGGTGACCACGAGGGATACCTGGAGCAGGTCCGCCTCGCACTGGCGGAAGCCGATGATGACAGCCTGCTGGCGTCGCGCCAGGCATTCGCGGCCCGGCAGACCTGGCTGCACCGTGCCGAGGCCCTGGATGATGCGCTCTCCTCGATCAGCGAACCGCTGATCAGCATCGTCGTGCTGACCTACAACAACCTGGACTACACCAAGCAGTGCCTGCACAGCCTGGAGGTCAACACGGACTATGAGAACGTCGAGATCATTGTCGTTGACAACGCCTCCAGCGATGACAGTCCCGCGTACCTGGCGGAGTGGGAGCAGGGCGCGGCCAACCGGCGCTTCATCGCCAATCAGAGCAACCTTGGTTTCTCGGCAGGCAACAACGTAGGCCTGGATGTTGCCCGGGGCGACTACCTGGTCGTGCTGAACAACGACACCTATGTGACGCCGGGCTGGCTGCGTACCCTGCGTAACCAGCTCCGCCGTCGCGCGGATGCGGGTCTCGTGGGGCCGGTGACCAACAACATCGGCAACGAAGCCAAGATCCAGATCAGCTACGAATCAATGGAACAGATGGTGGAGCTGGCGGGCCGGTACACTCGGGCAAATGCCGGGCGGAGTTTCGAGATCGCGACCAGTGCCTTCTTCTGCGTGATGATTTCGCGGCAGGCCTACACCATGGTTGGCGGCCTGGATGAGCAGTTCGGCGTGGGCTTCTTCGAGGACGACGACTACTGCCGTCGGCTGGAGCAGGCAGGGCTGGTGCGGTTGTGCGCGGAGGACGTGTTCGTGCACCACCATCTTTCCGCCAGTTTCAACAAGCTCAAGGCCGAGGCCAAACAGGCTCTGTTTGAGAAGAACAAGGCGTTGTACGAGGCGAAGTGGGGCAAGTGGTCGCCCCACGGCTATCGGTCGTAACCGGCGTTTCCCGCATCGTTGCGGATAACGGAAAAGGGGCTGCGCATGGCGCAGCCCCTTTTTTTTTCTGCACTTCAGCCGTTGCTGATGGCGTCGGCGATGCGTTGGGCGGCGGTGCCGTCGCCGTAGGGATTGTGACTGCGCGAGAACTGCTGGTAGGCCGTTGGATCATCGATCAGGCGACTTGCCTCGGCCACGATGCGCGCCGCATCGGTACCGACCAGGACTACGGTCCCGGCTTCGACGGCTTCCGGGCGTTCGGTCACATCCCGCATCACCAGCACCGGCTTGCCCAGCGACGGGGCTTCCTCCTGGACACCGCCTGAGTCGGTAATCAGCAGATAGGCCTGGGACATGAGGTACACGAAGGGCAGATAGTCCTGCGGTTCGATCAGGGTGATCGCCGGATGATTGCCGAGGAATCGGTTGACCGGCTCCTGGACATTCGGATTCAGGTGAACCGGGTAGACGATCTGTGTATCGCCGCGGTCTGCAAGGCTGCGAAGTGCCTGGCAGATCTGCTCGAATCCATCACCGAAATTTTCCCGACGGTGGCCGGTGACCAGGATCAGTTTCCTGGAAGGATCCAGGAACGGGAAACGTGCCGCGAGGCTTTCGCGCAGGGCGTCGTCGTGCTCGATGCGGTTCGTCACCTGCAGGAGTGCATCGATGACGGTATTGCCGGTGACCAGGATCCGCCCATCGTCGATGTTCTCGCGACGCAGATTGTCGCGGGCACGCTGGGTGGGTGCAAAGTGCATGGACGTCAACGGAGCGGTCAGGCAGCGATTGGCTTCTTCAGGCCACGGTGCGTAGAGGTCGCCCGTGCGCAGCCCCGCCTCGACATGGCCTACGGGAACCCGGTTGTAGAACGCTGCCAATGCGGAAGCCAGCGTCGTGCTGGTATCGCCATGGACCAGGACCAGATCGGGCTTGCGCCGCGCGATGACGTCGCACATGCCCATCAGAATCTTGCTGAACAGGCCTTGCAGGGTCTGGCCCGGCTCCATCACATCCAGGTCTTCGTCGGGCCGGATCTCGAAAAGCTCGAGCACCTGGTCCAGCATCTGCCTGTGCTGGGCAGTGACCGCAACGATAGGCTCGATGCCGGGCGCATTGCGCAGGGCCTCTACGACCGGGGCCATCTTGATAGCCTCCGGACGCGTACCGAAAACGACCAGTACCTTCTTGCGCGCGTCATTCATCGGTTCTTCTCGCTTTACGGAGCTCATCGCCATCCCAGAAGTTCTTCGATCATGGAATTATCCCAGAACACGCGGGCCTTGTTGGCCCTCGCCGCTGCCGCGTTCAGGCGCACCCAGCGAGGTCGCCGCAGCATGGATAGAATGGCGCTATTTCCGCAGGAGCCGGCATGCGCACCATGAATGGATTGTCGATCGCAGCCATGGTGCTGATGTTGTCTGCCTGCCAGCGTTCCCCGGCAGACGTAACGGCCGTGGCCTACCAGGTGCTGGACGCGCAGGCCGGCGAGGGGTGCGCGGTCTGTCTTGTCCCGGCCCGCACGGCGTGCGGGGACGGGGCGGAGGCGGGAGAGCTGCGTTGGAACCTGCCTGCCGGGCTGGATGCCACCGGGGTGCGCATCCAGTTGCTTCGGACCGATGGAGAACGCACCGATCTCGCAGCCGGCAGTACGGCGGGTGCCGCGTCCTTCACTGAAATCCTGCATGCAGGAGATCGCATCGAAGTGCTGGACGAAACGACTTCCCAGCCGTTGATGTACATCCAGCCGGCAGTGGATTCAGTCTGCCCGCCAGAAGGCTGAATCATTCATTTTTTCGAGGCGTCGTCCGCGGGCGTGACGACTTCCATCGGACCGGTGGGGGCAGCGATCGCCTCCATGGAGTAACGGCTCAGCATCTCGGCCGAGTAGGCGTTGAGATGATGGTCGCGCAGCAGCGTGATCGAGCGGATGCGTTCCCCGTTTTCTGCCTCGCATATGACCAGCGTCGGTGCGCACGCGGCCAGCTTGGCCTGGGGATTGGAACCCAGCAGGATCATCTGTCGTCCGAGGTTGTTGCCGTACACCTGCACGTAGGGAGCGTCACTCCAGGTCGCTCTGCTGAGAGGCAGCTGGGCGGCGATCAGCGCAAGCAGGCCGATCGAGACGAGGCCTTTCTGCACAAGGCCCCATGTGCGCCAGTTGCTGCCGGCCGACAGAAGTGCGATGGCGACCGTGCCCAACTGGTACAGCATCAGGTAGCGTTGCTGGGAGGCGTAGCCGGGCCCGAACATGGACACGCGCGTGATGATGATGCCTGCCACTGCACCGTAGCAGAACAGCATCAGCACGACGGCCAGGAACTGGGTGCTGTTCCATCGATCACGGACGGCGCGCCACCAGAACCATGCATGCGAAGCGATGACCACGGCACCGAGCACCAGGTGCAACAACTCGCCGCGGCCGGGGAAGTGCAGCTGCAGCGGCGGCAGGTCGGACACCGACAGGGCAGCGATGGTCAGCATCATCCGCGCAATCGGCTCCACGCCCATGTCGAGGAGTGCGCTCACGCCTTGCCCCCCTGTTGCCAGGACGGGCAGCCCCGAGTGCAGATACAGGCTGCTGGCCAGCTTGTAGGCCACGATCCAGCCGGCCACGATGACGACAGCGACCGCGGTTGGACGCAGGGTCGTGCCGCGCAGCTTGAACTCGCGAAGCAGCAGTGCGCAGATGACGCTGATCGCGCAGATGACTGCGGTCGCGTCCTGGGTGAATGCAACGAGGGCGGCAACGGCAACCAACGGCCACCATCGCTTCTTCTCCACGCCTGTCCACGCCGCCACCGCCAGGGCCGTGGCGGCCAGTGGCCCCAGATAGCCCAGGGTCACCAGTGACCAGTTGAACACCATCCCCCCGCTGAGGGACACGAAGCTGGCCGCGCTGGCGACTGCAGGCAGCAACCACCAGATCCCGGGCCTGTTGCCGCGATTGTCCATCGCCATGACATGCAGCATCAGCGACCATGCGACAGCTGCAATCGCCAGCCCCATGTAGGACTCGATGACGAAGTCCAGATTGAACGCCTCGGCATTCCAGAGCAGCAGGAGCTTCTGCACGGGCTGGGCATGGTCGTCGGCACTTCGCTTGACATAGAAGTCCTGCAGCGACAGCCCTGCGTGGTAGTGCTTCTGCAGGAACGCATCGACGAAGTACCAACCATCCGAGGTGACAAAAGGAATGCCGGCGTAGGAGATGTAGGCAGCAGCATTGATGAAGGCAGGCATCGCCAACAGCAGTACGGTCAGCGTACGCCAGTTGATCCAGGCATCCAGGACAGGAGTACGGCTCTGCATGGTCAACCCATCAGTACACGATCAGCCGCTGCCAGGATCGCATCCAGGTGCTGCTCCACGCCGATCCACAGTGGCATGCGTACCAGGCGCTCGCTGAGCTCATCGGTGACCTGCATCGACGAACCCGCGCGGCCATGGCTGAGGCCTGCCGGCGACGAATGCAGGGGGATGTAATGGAAAACGGCCTGCACGCCCTGTTCGCGCAGAGACTGGATGAAGTGGGTACGCGCATCCAGTGACGGCAGCAGCATGTAGTACATGTGCGCGTTGTGCGTCGTGTGCGCCGGAATGGTGGGGCGGATCAGCCGTCCTGCGGCTTCGTGCGGTGCCGCCCAGGCGTGGTAGCGCTCCCAGATGGCCAAGCGACGTGCGGTGATGTCTTCCGCGGCATCCATCTGCGCGGCCAGGAAGGCAGCGGTGATCTCGCCGGGGAGGAACGATGAGCCCACGTCCACCCATGTGTACTTGTCGACCTGTCCGCGGAAGAAGCGGCTGCGATTGGTCCCCTTCTCGCGCACGATCTCGGCGCGCTCGGCGTAGACATGGTCGCGGCAAAGCAGCGCGCCGCCTTCACCGGAAATGATGTTCTTGGTCTCATGGAAGCTCAGCGCGCCCAGATCGCCAATGGTGCCCAGCGGACGCCCCTTGTAGGTGGACATGATGCCCTGTGCAGCATCTTCCACCACGGCCAGGCCGTGGCGCTCTGCAATGGCGAGGATCTCGTCCATTTCACAGGCCACGCCGGCGTAGTGGACTACGCAGATGGCCTTGGTGCGCGGCGTGATCGCTGCTTCGATCAGAGCTTCGTCGATGTTGAGCGTGTCCTTGCGGATGTCCACGAACACCGGGATCGCACCGCGCAGCACGAACGCATTGGAGGTCGAAACGAAGGTGTAGGACGGCATGATCACTTCATCGCCGGCCTGCAGGTCGAGCAGCAGTGCCGACATCTCCAATGCAGCGGTGCACGAGTGGGTCAGGAGCGAGGCACTGGCACCGGTGCGCTGGTTGAGCCAGGCGTGGCACTGTTTGGTGAACGGGCCATCGCCACTGAGGTGGCCATTGGCGTGCGCATGGGTGATGTTGACCAGTTCCTGGCCAGTCATGAACGGCTTGTTGAACGGAATCACTGGGGCTCCTGATCGTGGCTGGCGAGCGCCTAGCGCACGCATTCCATGATGTAGTGTGTGTAAGGTACGAAAAGCAGATCGGTGCGTACCTGGCCATCCACCGTGCCGAACTCGGCTGCAGCGATCGCGTGGTAGGCGGCGGGCGTGCGGATGCTCTGCCCGCGATCGCGGGAGATCAGTGCACGTGCGATCGCCGATTGGCCATCCACGTAGGCACCATCCAGGGAAATGAAACGGCCGCCGGGCTTCAGCGCGGCGAAGGCGGTGCGCATGAGTGCGCGCGCATGGGCATCGTCCAGATGGTGCAGGATGCCGACTGCCAGAACCAGATCGGCTTTCTGCTGCTGGTCGTGGCCGACTTCATAATCGGCCACGTCCATGCATTCGAAGCGGGCGCGATCGCCAAACCGCTTCCTCGCCGCCTCGATATAGGCTTCGGACAGGTCGAAGCCTATATAGCGCAGCCCCGCCGGCAACTGGCTGAACAGTTCGCCGGTACCACAGCCGATGTCGAGGATGT
Source organism: Stenotrophomonas sp. TWI1409 (assembly GCF_039673015.1). Classification (NCBI taxonomy): domain Bacteria; kingdom Pseudomonadati; phylum Pseudomonadota; class Gammaproteobacteria; order Lysobacterales; family Lysobacteraceae; genus Stenotrophomonas; species Stenotrophomonas sp. TWI1409. The sequence goes on along the minus strand of NZ_JBDJKU010000008.1, from coordinate 29,076 downwards.
GATCGCCGGGGCGCGGGCGGATATGGTCGCGGATCAGCCGCCTACGGGACCGACGTGCTCCAAGCAGGTTCTGCAGCAGGTCATAGACCGCCGGGTATGAAAGCACTGCGTGCAACCCATCGGTCTTCTGCGGCATGGTTCAGGCTCCAGAACGAGACAGGACGATGACGCCCAGAATGATCAAGGCGGTGCCGGCGATCTTATGCGAGTCGAACGACTCGCGGAAGAGCCATACCGCCAGCGTCGCAACCAGCGGAAAACTCAGGGCGGTGAACGGGTAGGCCTTGCTCAGGGGCATCCGGCCGATGGCGGCCATCCAGCACAACGATGCGCCGAATGCTGCGGCGAACGCACTGATCACCCAGGGGTTCAGCAGCAGCATGATGATCGCGCGCGGGTTGAGGCCATCAATGGTGGCGCCAGGGTTGAGGCTGACCTGCCATTTCAGCATCAGCTGTCCGTAGACGGTCAGCAGGATGGTCAAGGCAATGAAGACGTAGCTCATCGATTCAGTTCGCTGGCAGGGTGATCTTGCGGGTGAGAACGTCGATCAGATCGGTTCCGTCCCACACGGGATGGAAATCCAGCGCGCGGCCGAAGGGCACCACGCGGTCGATCGCACGATTTTCGAGGCGGCATAGGAAATCACGCAGCTGCTCTGCGTTGAATCCATGCTGGACCAGGGTCTGGTCCCGGTCATCCAGCTGCGCGGCCAGTGCATCCAGCGCGGGCAGATCGATTTCCACCACCAGGCCGTGGCCGGACTGGATCTCGCGGATCTCGCCATCGGCGCGGGCCGCTTCCAGCCGCAGCGGATATAGGCCGATGGCATCCGCTGCGTGCACGCCGTGGCCCAGCGCTGCAAGCAGGTTGGCATCGGTCACACGCGCCATCAGTGCTGCCGGCTCGTCTTCCAGCGCGGCAGCCAGCAGGCGCACGGCCGGCCAGAAACGCGACTTGGCAGCGCCTGTCTCGGCGTCATTGCCGATCCAGTAGAGCGTGCGGGGCGAAGAGCAGGCCTGCTGACCGAACCAGAGCACGTCGTTGCAGAAGCGGCGGGCCAGTTCCTGGAGTTCGGTGTCGCTGGCATCGGCAACCGCCGTGGCGCGCATCACGGCCACGCCGAAGCGGTCAGGGAAGGCGAGCTCAAGTGCCAGCGGCGCGATCGGCAGCGAGCGGATCTTGGCCACGGTGGCGTCGCCGCCCCAGATGATGCGGGCATGACAACGGAGGGAAATGGCCGTGGTAATGGCATCGTCATGCGGGTAGGTCAGCAGCACTGCGCGTTCGAGCACCTGCGGGTGCACGCCCTCGCGCTGCATGTCATGCAGGATCGAGACCAGTGCGTCGCGCTGGGTACTCTGCTTCTGCGACAGGCGCGCCACATTGGTATTGCCCGACAGCACCGACATCAACCAGGCGTAGGCGAACAGCACGTCGACGTTGGCGGGTGCCAGGTGGAACACCAGGCCACGTGCCAGATCCAGCTCGGTCGCCCGTGTGCCGGTCCGCTGCGACAGCTGGTTGACGGCTGCGCCGCGGAACCAGTGGCCCAGTGTGGCCAGCTCGGGATGCTGGCGCAGCTGCGGCAGGGTGAACACGCGACGGGAGAAATCCGCCACGAACTCGCGCAGTGGCGCGCTGAACGGCAACAGGGGAGGCAGCGCCGCCAAGCGCTCCAGTTCGGCGTCCAGCGAGGCGTCGGGGTGGATGGAGAAGAGCAGTCTGGTCATGCGTTGGGTACCGAGCGGGTATCGCTGCAACCGCGGATTTCCACGTTCTTGATGCGGCCGAGTACGGCGAAGTACTTGCCGGGACGGCCGCACGCGCAGTCGTCCTCACCATGGATCACGCCGAGGTCTTCGGTGAGCAGGCTGTGGCCCGGATAGCTTTCCGGCAACAGGCTCAGGACCTGGATCGCGCCGGTGGTGCCATGCGGCACCGGCGCCAGATCCTGCAGGTCGCGCACGATCACATCGGCGTAGGCCGGGGCGTGCAGATGCCCATGCTCGCATTCGAAGAAGATCGAGCCGACCTGTTCAACCATGCCGTAGTAGTTGTGGACGCGTTCGATGCTGAAGGTTTCCGACAGTGCGGCCTTGTAGGCGGCGTTGTCGACCTTCTGCTCGTCCATCTTCTTCCAGCCACCGCCGTGGACCAGCATGCTGCCGGCCGGGAAACGGATCTGCCTGCCCGCCTGGCGCGCGGCCTGCACGAACGATTGCCAGACAATGAAGGTGAAGCCGAACAGCAGTACGGGTTCATCGGGATGGGTCTGCAGCCATTGCTGCAGCGCATCCCAGTCGGGCTGCAGATTTTCGTCCAGCAGGTACAGGTGGTCGCGGCCGAAGTTGGAGAAGCCGAGGATACCAGCGGCGCGTGCATTGAAGCGGCTGCGGTCGCGCAGGAAGCTGGCGTCGTCCACCACCAGCATGCGCATGCGCTTGGCGCCGGCGAAGTGGGAGAAGATGCGGGTCAATGCCCGTGTCTGCGCGCGGGCGGTGTCGGCGTCGAGGAAGATGCGGGACACCGCTGCGCCCGTGGTGCCGCTGGAAACCAGCGTGCGTGAGACCTGGTCGTCGGCAACGCTCTTCAGGTCCATCAGCTTGAACATGCGCACTGGTAGCCACGGCACATCTTCGAGGCTGGCGGCACCTTCTGCTGCCCACAGGCCGTTGAGAATGCGAGCGTAGGGAGCGCACTGCGCGCGGTGCAGGGCGGTCAGGCGGTTCAGGCCGTCCAGCAGCCAGGAGCGCTTGCTGGCACGGTCGAGGCCGAACACATCGACATCGAGTGCGGCGGCCGCGGTAGCGGTCGAGGGGGCAGGTGCGGTCACCGTGATGCTCCTTGTCCGGCCATCTGCCGGAGACTCTGGTAGTCCACCTTGCCGCTGGCCATCAGCGGCAGCGCATCCAGGTGGAGGGCACGGACGTGCCCGCCGAACAGCTTGTAGCGCTCCTGCACCAGTTGGCGCATCCGGTCCTGGTCGGCCACTTCTGCGCCGTGACTGAAGGCGACCAGGTCATCGTCGCTGCCCGAGCAGGCAATCTGCTGGCCGAGTGCGGCCGAGAGCATGGCCTCGACTTCGTCGAGGTTGACCCGGTTGCCGGAAATCTTGAGGAAGCGCTTGGCGCGGCCGGTGATGTAATGGAAGCCGTCCTCGTCCACCCGGGCGAGATCGCCCGTGCGCAGCACGCCCTGCATCTCGTCGGCCTTGGCCAGATCGCCGCGGGTGGTCGCGTACCCCATCATCACGTTGGGGCCGGAATAGACCAGCTCACCGGTAGTGGCATCGACCTGTATCGTGCCGCCGGGAACCGCCACGCCGATGCTGCCGACCTTGTCGACGATGCGCGCAGAAGGCACGTAGCTGATGCGCGGTGAGGCTTCGGTCTGCCCATACATGACGAAGAATTCCAGGCCATGTTCACGGCAGGACTCCGCGAAATAAGCCACCAGCTCGTCACGCAGTCGGCCGCCGGCCTGGGTCAGCATGCGCAGGCTGGGCAGCTGCATGCGGGCCAGGCCCATCCGGCGCAGGATCTCGAACGTGGCCGGTACGCCTGACAGCGAGGTCACCGCATGCTGGCGCGCACTGTCCCAGAATCCGCGCGTCATCAGGCTGTCTTCGCTCAGGACCACCGATCCACCTGCGGCAAGGTGGCTGTTGAGAATGGACATGCCGAACGAGTACGCCAGGGGCAGGGTGGTGATCGCGCGATCATCACCGTTCAGGCCGAGGTACTGGACGATGGACGCTGCATTGGCATCCAGACCGGCGGCAGAAAGCCGGACCAGCTTGGAGGAACCGGTGCTGCCGGACGTGCTCAGCAGCAATGCAAGGTCGGCATGGAGGGCTTCACTTGTTGAGCCTGCATTGCGCACATGCAGGGACAGTGCCTGGCCCTGGTGCACGGTGCGATAGCCTTCGGCGGCCGGTCCCGGGCTGGCGACCCACTCGGGCTGGTAGTGCCCCACCAGAGCGTCCAGCAGCTGCGGATCGGTGTCTGGCTGCAACAGCAGTGGAACCTGGCGGCCGCTGCGCAGTGCGCCGAGATAAAGGGCTACCGCTTCGACTTGGCTGGGCATGCACAAAAGGCCCATGCCGCGCCCTTCCGGCAATCGTGCGGCGTGCGCATCGGCCAGTGCGGCCAGTGCGTTGAAGTCCAGCGACTGCTCGCCATCGATCAGCGCAATACGCGCGCCATGTTGTTCCAGGTTCCAGAACGGCATTTCAGACCACCATCTGTCCGTCGATGCCAATCACCTGTCCTGTGACATAGGTGGAGGCATCGCTGAGCAGGAAGGCCACCAGTGCGGCAACTTCCCCGGGAGTACCGGCACGGCCCATTGCAATCGATGCGACGCGCTTGGCGTGCGCGGCTTCGGGCATGTTGCGGGTCATGTCAGTGTCGATGAAGCCCGGCGAGACCGCGTTGACACGGATGCCGCGCGGGGCCAGCTCCTTGGATGCCGAGCGCGTGGCGCCAACCAGCGCGGCCTTGCTGGCCGCATACAGGCTGAGCCCGGCGGCACCGTTGACGCCCATGATCGAAACCAGGTTGACGATGCTGCCCCGGCCGTTGCGTGCCATCAACCTGGAGGCGTACTGCATGGCCATCAGCGGCGCCTTGACGTTGACCGCCAGCACCTGGTCGATGTCCTCGGCGCGGATCATGCCGAGCAGCCCTTCATGCAATAAGCCGGCGTTGTTGACCAGGCCATCCAAGTGGCCGAAGCGGGCAAACACCTGCTTGAACAGGTTGCCGATGGCATCGGCGTCAGTCAGGTCGAGCGCCGCGCACATCGCCGCGGGTGCGCCGAGTGCCTGCACTTCTGCATCCAGTTCGGCCAGCGCTTGCGCGTCGCGGGCAACCAGCACCAGCTGTGAGTGCTGCGCGGCCTGGTGCAGGGCAATGGCTCGGCCGATGCCGCGCGATGCACCGGTGACCAGGATGACAGGCGCGACGTCACCCATGTTCAGACCGATGCCCCGTGCTTGCGCAGGATTTCGCGTGCCTTGCCGACCGAACTCATGTCGATTACTTCATCCATGTCGATCATCACGCCGAAGGCTTCTTCCAGCGCGGCGACGACGGACATGTGGGCGATCGAATCCCACTGCGGGATGGTCGCGTAGCGAAGGTCGTCATTCACGCTGTCTGCCGGAATGCCCAGCACACGGGCGAACACGGCAACGACCTGGTCTTCGGTAACGGCGTCATTCATAGGAATTTCCTGAACCCAAACAGGGTGCTGTTGAAATGGAAGCCGAGCCGGGCATACAAATTGATGATGCCGGTGTTGGCGGCGGAAACGAGGGTGGTGCATTGCGGAACGCCACGTGCGCCAAGGGACTCCAGCGCAGTGATCCACAGCGGCAGTGCCAGCATTGCGTACGGCGCGGTCGCACCGGTGAGCAGCAGTTCGACGTTGCTGTTGTCAGTGGCCACGCGCTCGGCATGGAAACCGATGGTGCGGCCACGTGATTCAGCCACGTAGGCCAGCTCATCCTTGACCAGATCCTCGATCCAGTTGGCGGTACGCAGGGCCGCACGCTCTGGATCGATGGCGGGATCTTCCAGGAAGCGCCCGTGGGCAAAATCGGCGGCGGCGATGCGGCGCAGTTCGGCGACGTCATCGGCGGTGGCTGGGCGCAGCGCCGGCAGCATGCCGCGCGGTACCGATGGCAGGTTGGCGAAACCGCTGCGCGACACGGTCAGCGACGTTTCCACGAAGGCGTAGCCGTGCTGCAGCAGGGCAGCCTTGGCCACCGGCTGGGTGGCATCGATACGGCCGAACAGGTAGCGCACCGATTGTCCGGTACACCATTGCTCCAGCGCCGCCAGCAGGGGGGCCGCCTGCTCAATGGTCTCGACCTTCAGGGCGGTGACTTCGGCAGTGGCAAAGCCCAGCGCACGTTCATCCCAGGGCGTCAGGCGGGCGGCAAGGGTGCCCTGTCCTGCGTCGATGGTCAGGTTCATCGTTCTTCCCTGGCGTCGTTCACGGCATCGGCGACGATGTAGTAAGGCCGCTTCTGCACGTTGCGGAACACCTGGCCCACATACAGGCCGACCACGCCCAGGCAGAACATCACCAGGCCGCCGATCAGCCACACCGAGCCGATGATGGAGGTGTAGCCGGCTACTTCGATGTCGCCATCCCACCAGCGCAGCAGGCTCATGGCCACCAGTACGAAGGCCACCAGCGAACAGGCGATGCCGGTGCCGGCGACCATGCGCAGCGGTTTTTCCGAATAGCCCAGCGCGATGTTGGTGGACAGGGCCAGCAGCTTGCGCAGGGTGTACGAGGTTTCACCCTCGGCGCGGGCCTGGTGCTGTACGGGCAGCTTGCCGGTGCGGAAACCGGCCCACTTGACCATCAGCGGGAACGAGCGGTCGCGTTCGGGCATCTGGCAGACTGCCTGGATGACCTTGCGGTGGTAGATGCCGAAATTGGCGGTGCTGGGATCCTGCGGGACTCCGGTCAGCCAGCCGAGCACGCTGAAGAAGGCCCAGGAGGAAAAGCGCTTCAGCGGCGCATCCTGGCGCTCGACGCGTTGGGCGAAAACGACATCAAGCTGTTCGTCGTTGGCCTTGCGGTACAGCGCCGGAATCTCCGCTGGCACGTCCTGCAGGTCGCAGTCCATTACCACGGTCCAGCGGCCGTCCGCATGTTCGATGCCTGCAGAAATGGCCGAATGCTGTCCGAAGTTGCGCGAAAGGCGAAGCCCGCGCAGCCAGGCGCGGGTCGCGGCCAGTTCGGTGATGCGAGGCCAGGCCCCGTCCGGGCTGGCGTCATCGACCAGGATCATTTCGAATTCCACGCCCAGTGTCGCCACCGCTGCCTGCACTTGGTCGACCAGGTCTTCCAGGCAGCCCTTGCAGCCATAGACCGGCGCCACCACCGAAATCTCCGGGCGGAGTTCCTTGTCTGGCCCGATCAACACTGAGTGCGACGTCGCATCTGTCATGGCGTACTGAAGTCCCTTGCGCGCCCTGCCTCGGCACATGAATGGCACCGCATCGCCCAGCTGCGGGGGGTATGAGGGCGCGCGTGCCCCAGCATTCCGACCGCGCGACGATCAGTGCCGGCAGTCGCCAATTATAGCTTCACCGACTGGTTCCACGCGGGCCGCGCGCTGCCCCTGTCAACTCATTCTATCGCCGTGGTGTGTTCAGCGGCGACACAGCTCGTTGGGTGGTCGTGCGGGCCCGGATTCGATGCTGCGGATCGCCCGATGGCCGCCACCGCATTTACAAATAGGGTCATGAACTGCAGGCTTCGTTCATGATTGTAGCAATCCCGTGAAATCATCTGCCTCTCAAGCAAGAAGCCCCCGGCAAAGCAGTCGCTTCAGCCGGGGGCCTGACTTTCAACAGCAGGTATTCGTGCGTTGCTCAGCCCAGTGCCGCTTCCAGCTCCGGCAGGACCGCAAACAGATCCCCCACCAGGCCGATATCGGCGATTTCAAAGATCGGCGAATCCGCGTCCTTGTTGATGGCCACGATCGTGCCGGCATCCTTGATGCCGGTCAGGTGCTGGATCGCACCGCTGATGCCGACGGCTACATACAGTTCCGGCGCGATGATCTTGCCGGTCTGGCCGACCTGCAGGTCGCTGGGCACGTAGCCGGCATCGACGGCCGCACGCGAGGCACCGACGGCAGCACCGAGCTTGTCGGCCAGCTGGAAGATGACCTTGAAGTTCTCTTCCGAACCGACGCCACGGCCACCCGAAACCACGCGCTTGGCGCTCTGCAGGTCCGGACGGTCGCTGGCACCGGCGGCCAGGCCGACGAAGCGGGTATGGGTCGGCAGGGCAGCGTCGACGCTTGCTGCTTCAACGGCGGCATTGCCACCCTGGGCGGCTTCCGGCCACGAGGCGGCACGCACGGTGGCGACCACGATCTGGTCGGCCGGCGCTTCCACGGTGATGATCGCGTTGCCGGCGTAGATCGGGCGCTTGAAGCTGTGGCTGCCTTCAACGCTCATCAGGTCGGAGACCTGGTTGACGCCGAGCAGGGCGGCCACGCACGGCATCAGGTCCTTACCGAAGGTGGTCGACGGGCCGAATACGTGGGTGTAGCCCTTGGCCAGCTGTGCGATCTGCGGCGCCAGCACCTGGGCGATGGCCTGCGCGTTGGCAGCGTTGGCCACGGTCAGGACCTTGGCGACCCCAGCGATCTTCGCGGCTTCAGCGGCGACAGCGGCCGGATCGGCGGCCAGCACCAGCACGTCGATGCTGGCACCGCTGATGGCGGCGGCGGCACTGACGGTCTTGGCGGTGGCGGTGTTGAGCTTGCCGTCGTGATGCTCGGCGATGACGAGAATCCTGCTCATTACAGCAACCCCTTCTGCTTGAGTGCGGCAACCAGTTCGGCCGCGTCCTTGACCATCACACCCTTGCTGCGCTTGGACGGCGCGGCGTACTGGGTGGTCTTGAAGGTGTCGGCGGCTTCAACGCCGAGGTCGGCCAGCTGCAGGGTCTCCAGCGGCTTGGCCTTGGCCTTCATGATGTCCGGCAGCTTGATGAAGCGCGGTTCGTTCAGGCGCAGATCGGTGGTGACCACGGCCGGCAGATCCACTTCCAGCGTTTCCAGGCCGGCGTCGACTTCACGGGTCACCGTGGCCTTGCCATCGGCAATTTCGAGCTTGCTGGCGAAGGTCGCCTGCGGGCGGCCCCACAGCGTGGCCAGCATCTGGCCAGTCTGGTTGGCGTCGTCGTCGATGGCCTGCTTGCCGAGGATCACCAGATCCGGCTGCTCCTTTTCGATCAGCTTGAGCAGGGTGCGCGACGCGGTCAGCGGCTGGATCGCCTGGTCGGTGACGACGTGGATGGCACGGTTGGCGCCCATGGCCAGGCCGTTGCGCAGGTGCGCCTGGGCGTCGGCCGGGGCGATGGTGGCAACCACGACTTCGCTGGCGATGCCCTTGTCGCGCAGGCGCAGGGCTTCTTCCAGGGCGATTTCATCGAAGGGGTTGGGGGACAGCTTGACGCCGTCGGTGACCACGCCGGAACCGTCCGGCTTGACCTGAATGCGGACGTTGTAGTCCACCACGCGCTTGTACGCGACGAGGATTTTCATCTGGTACGGGGTCCTTCAATAACGGAGAGAACGTCCGGTCCTGGAGCAGCAACCGGTTCGGGGGTGGGACCCCGATTCTAGCTGGCTTGGGGTGACCATGCGAATGCGTATGGTGGGAGCTCCGGCTGTTGCGATGCAGCAATGCAGTCGGCCTGAGTTCACTTGTGTGATCGCGTGTTACCGGAGGCCCGTTGTATCCTTCAACGTTGCATTCTCGTGGCCATGAAGGCCCCGTCCCACGAATTTCGATCAGGAGAACAGGTAGTGCCCACATGGCTTGTCACCGGCGGCGCCGGATTCATTGGCGGTAACTTCGTTCTCGAGGCCGTCGCGCGCGGCGTCAAGGTCATCAACCTCGATGTGCTGACCTACGCCGGCAACCTGAAGACCCTGTCCAGCCTTGATGGCAACCCGAACCACCTGTTCGTGCAGGGCGACATCGGCGACCGTGATCTGGTCGCCCGCCTGCTGGCCGAGCATCAGCCGGACGCGGTCGTGAACTTTGCAGCTGAAAGCCACGTTGACCGCTCCATCGATGGTCCCGGCGCCTTCATCCAGACCAATGTGGTAGGCACCCTGGGCCTGCTGGAATCGGTCCGTGACTACTGGAAGGCGCTGCCGGCCGAGCAGGGCGCGGTGTTCCGCTTCCTGCACGTGTCCACCGACGAGGTGTACGGCACCCTGGGCGAGACCGGCAAGTTCAGCGAAACCACCCCGTACGCCCCGAATTCACCGTATTCGGCGTCGAAGGCGGCTTCGGACCATCTGGTACGTGCGTTCCACCACACCTATGGGCTGCCGGTGCTGACCACCAACTGTTCGAACAATTACGGCCCCTACCACTTCCCCGAGAAGCTGATCCCGCTGGTGATCGCCAAGGCGCTGGCCGGTGAGCCGCTGCCAGTGTACGGCGATGGCAAGCAGGTGCGCGATTGGCTGTTCGTGTCCGACCACTGCGAGGCGATCCGCACCGTGTTGGCCAAGGGCCAGGTCGGCGAGACCTACAACGTCGGCGGCAACTCGGAAAAGCAGAACATTGAAGTGGTGCAGGCCATCTGCGAGCTGCTGGACCAGCGCCGCCCGCGTGCGGATGGCCAGCCGCGCAGCAGCCAGATCACCTACGTCACCGACCGCCCGGGCCATGACCGCCGTTACGCGATCGATGCGTCGAAGCTGAAGAACGACCTGGGCTGGGAACCGGCCTACACCTTCGAGCAGGGCATCGCCTTCACCGTTGACTGGTACCTGGACAACCAGGAGTGGGTCAACGGCGTGCTGGACGGCAGCTACCGCCTGCAGCGCATCGGCACTGCGGCCTGAACCCGGGAGACGACATGACCCAGCGCAAGGGCATCATCCTCGCCGGCGGCTCCGGCACCCGGCTGTATCCGATCACCAAGGGCGTCAGCAAGCAGCTGCTGCCGGTGTACGACAAGCCGATGATCTATTACCCGCTCAGCGTGTTGATGCTGGCGGGCATCCGCGAAGTGTTGATCATCAATACCCCGCACGAACAGGCGCTGTTCCAGCAGTTGCTGGGCGACGGCTCGCAGTGGGGCATGGACATCCAGTACGCGGTGCAGCCGAGCCCGGACGGCCTGGCCCAGGCCTACCTGATCGGCCGCGACTTCGTCGCCGGCAAGCCGAGCTGCCTGGTGCTGGGCGACAACATCTTCCACGGCCACGGCCTGCGCGAGGTGCTCAAGCGTGCCGATGAGCGCGTGGACGGTGCGACCGTATTCGGCTACTGGGTGAACGACCCGGAGCGTTACGGCGTGGCCGAGTTCGACACGAGCGGCAAGGTCATCGACCTGGTGGAGAAGCCGGCGAACCCGCGCTCGAACTATGCGGTGACCGGCCTGTATTTCTACGACGGCAACGCCAGCGATTACGCGGCTGAACTGAAGCCGTCGCCGCGTGGCGAACTGGAGATCACCGATCTCAACAAGCGCTACCTGGCCGAGGGCAACCTGCACCTGGAAGCACTTGGCCGTGGCTATGCTTGGCTGGATACGGGCACCCACCAGTCGCTGCTGGAAGCCTCCAACTTCATCGAGACCATCCAGACCCGCCAGGGCCTGCAGGTGTGCTGCCCGGAAGAAATTGCCTTCGGCAAGGGCTGGATCAACGCCGAACAGCTGGAAGCGCTGGCTGCACCGCTGATCAAGAATGGCTACGGCCAGTACCTGCATAAACTCGCTTTACGTGGAGTGGTTCCGTGAAAGTAGTTGAAACCAAGTTGCCCGGCTGTGTGGTGATCGAGCCGGCCGTGTTTGGCGATGCGCGTGGCTATTTCTTCGAAACCTGGAATGCCGAGCGGTTCGCTGCGCTGGGCCTGCCGGACCGTTTCGTGCAGAGCAACGTATCGACGTCCGCACAGGGCGTGCTGCGTGGCCTGCATTACCAGTGGCCGCGCCCGCAGGGCAAGCTGGTCAGCGTGCTGGAGGGCGAGGTCTATGACGTGGCCGTGGACATCCGTCGTGGCTCGCCGACCTTCGGCCAGTGGGAAGCGGTGGTGCTGAGTGCTGAAAACAGGAAGCAGTTCTGGATTCCGGAAGGCTTCGCGCATGGGTTTGCCGTGCTGTCCGAACGTGCGCTGTTCAGCTACCTGTGCACCGATGTCTACGTCAAGGAGGCGGATGCGGGTATCCGCTGGAACGATGCTGATATCGCGGTGGACTGGCCGGTCAGCGCACCGACCTTGTCGGCCAAGGACGAGAACGCGCCGTTCCTGAAGGACATCGCTGAAGATCGTCTGCCGGTCTACGTGCCATGACCGTTCTGGTGTTCGGCGGCAATGGCCAGGTCGGCCAGGAGCTGCTGCGCGCGCTGGCGCCGCTGGGCAAGGTGGTCGCAACTACCCGCAGCGGGCAACTGCCCGACGGAAGTGCCTGCGAAACCGCCGATTTCGGCCAGCCCGACAGCCTGCCGGCATTGCTGGATCGCCTGCAGCCATCGGTGGTGGTCAACGCGGCCGCCTACACGGCGGTCGATCGCGCCGAGCAGGATGCCGAGGCCGCCTTCGCCGCCAATGCGCAGGCGCCGGGCGTGATCGCGCGCTGGTGTGCGGCGCACGGCGTGCCCTTCGTGCATTACTCCACCGACTACGTGTTCGATGGCCAGGGCAGCGCGCCCTACCGCGAAGACGAGCCGACCGCGCCATTGGGTGTGTATGGCACCAGCAAGCGTGATGGCGAAGAGGCCGTGCGCGCTGCCGGTGGCCGCCATCTGATCTTCCGCACGGCGTGGGTGTACGCCTCGCATGGCGCCAATTTCCTGCGCACGATGCTGCGGGTGGGTGCCGAGCGCGACCAGTTGCGTGTGGTAGCCGATCAGTTCGGCACGCCGACACCGGCTGCGCTGATCGCTGATGTCACCGCGCAGGCACTGCAGCATCCGGGGCAGCTGTCCGGCACCTGGCATCTGACGGCCAGCGGCCAGACCAGTTGGCATGGGTTCGCCGAGGCGATCTTCGCCGAAGCGCTGGCGACCGGCGTGTTGGCGAAGGTGCCGACCGTCGAGGCGATTCCCAGTTCCGAATACCCGACCCCGGCCAAGCGTCCGGCCTGGTCGGTGCTGGACAACCGCAAGCTGCAGCAGGATTTCGGCATCGTGCTGCCGACATGGCAGGACGGCCTGAAGCGGGTGATGGCGGAGATTGCCTGACCCGGTAGGCGACGTGCCGACCGACGGTCGGCACCCACCCCGACCAACGGTCGGCACCCGCCGCAGGGCGTCGGATCAACTACGCCCGTACGTGTCCTCGAAACGCACGATGTCATCCTCCCCCAGGTAACTGCCGGACTGCACCTCGATCAGCTCCAGCGGCAGCTTGCCCGGGTTGCGCAGGCGGTGGGTCACGCCCAGCGGGATGTACGTGCTCTGGTTCTCGCTGAGCAGGATCACCTCGTCGCCGCGGGTCACCTCGGCGGTGCCGCTGACCACGATCCAGTGCTCGGCGCGATGGTGATGCATCTGCAGGCTGAGCGTACCGCCGGGCTTGACGGTGATGCGCTTGACCTGGAAACGCTCGCCGTTGTCGATCGAATCGTAGGCGCCCCACGGGCGGTAGACCTTGCGATGCCAGGTGGCCTCGCTGCGACCGTCGGCCTTCAGCTGCGCCACCACGGTCTTGACCTCCTGCATGCGGTCGGCCTTGCCGACCAGCACCGCGTCGTCGGTCTCGACCACGATCACGTCATCCAGACCGACCAGTGCCACCAGGCGCTGTGCATAGGCATAGGTGTTGCGGCAGTCGATCGCGATCACGTCACCCTGGTGCGCATTGCCATCGCCATCCTGATGCGAGACATCGCGCAGTGCGGTCCACGAACCGACGTCGTTCCAGCCGGCGTCCAACGGAATCACCACGGCGTCTTCGGTTTTTTCCATCACGGCATAGTCGATGGAATCGGAGGGAACGGTGGCGAACGCCTCCTTGTCGAGGCGGGTGAAATCCGAATCGCGACGGGCCTGCTGCCAGGCCTGGCGGCTGCTGGCCAGCATGTCGGGCTGGAAGCGCTCCAGTTCCTGCAGGTAGCGCGAGGCCTTGAACAGGAACATGCCGCTGTTCCAGTAGTACTGGCCGCTGGCCACATAGCCGGTGGCGGTGTCCAGGTCGGGCTTTTCGACGAAACGCTCGACGGCACGCAGGCCCTGCCCATTGGCGGCCTTGATATAGCCGTAGCCGGTTTCCGGACCGGTCGGCACGATGCCGAAGGTCACCAGCTTGCCGGCCTCGGCAGCGCTGGCTGCAGCCTGCACGACTGCACGGAACGCAGCCTCATCGGTGATCACATGGTCCGAGGGCAGCACCAGCAGCAGCGCATCGGCGCCGTCGCGGGTGGCCTCCAATGCTGCGACCGCAATCGCCGGCGCCGTATTGCGGCCAACCGGTTCCAGGATGATGGCAGCCGGCTCGGCGCCGACCTGCTGCAGCTGCTCGGCAGCGACGAAGCGGTGCTCTTCGTTGGCGATCACCAACGGGCCGTGGGTGGCGATGGGCGCGACGCGCTGCCAGGTGGCCTGCAGCATTGTCTGTTCGCCTGCCAGCGGCAGGAACTGCTTCGGATACGCCTCGCGCGACAGTGGCCACAGGCGGGTGCCGGAACCACCGGACAGGATGACGGGCTGGATGTTGCTCATGATCTTCCTTGATTACTGCTGGATAAGGCGGGAGATTTCGTCGGTGCGCGCCTGCATCAGCGCTGCGTCGCCGCGGGCTTCAACGTTCAGGCGCAGCAGCGGCTCGGTGTTGGAACTGCGCAGGTTGAAGCGCCAGTCGCCGAAATCGGCGCTGATGCCATCGGTATGGTCCAGCGCGGGCGACCGCGCGGCGAAGTGCTCCATCACGCGGGCCACGGCGGCCTTGGCATCGGCCACCTTGAAGTTGATCTCGCCGCTGCAGGGATAGGCCGCCATGCGGTCTTCGACCCAGTCGGCCAGCGAGCGGCCGCTCTCGGAAATCAGCTGCGCGATCAGCAGCCACGGGATCATGCCGGAGTCGGCATAGGCGAATTCGCGGAAGTAGTGGTGGGCGCTCATCTCGCCGCCGTACACCGCATCTTCGGCGCGCATCTTTTCCTTGATGAAAGCGTGGCCGCTCTTGCACAGCACCGGCACGCCGCCTGCCTGTTCAACCATTTCCACGGTGTTCCAGACCAGCCGCGGGTCGTGCACGATCTTGCCACCGGGATTGCGTGCCAGGATGGCCTTGGCCAGCAGGCCGACCAGATAGTAGCCCTCGATGAAGCGGCCGGTATGGTCGAAGAAGAAGCAGCGGTCGAAGTCACCGTCCCAGGCAATGCCGAAGTCGGCGCCGTGTTCGCGCACCGCATTGGCGGTGGCGGCGCGGTTTTCCGGCAGCAGCGGGTTGGGAATGCCGTTGGGGAAGCTGCCATCAGGTTCGTGGCAGATGCGGATGAACTCGAACGGCAGATGCGGTGCCAGCAGGTCGACGATGGCGCCCGCACCACCGTTGCCGGCATTGACCACCAGCTTCAGCGGCTTGAGCTTGGCGGCGTCGACGTAGCTCAGCAGATGCTGGATATAGGCGCTCTTGTCATGCTGGGCGGTCTGCCCGGCGCGTGGCGGCTGGGCCTCGGACGTATCGACGGCGACCGCATCGGAGATCGCGAACAGGCCGGTATCGGAGCTGATCGGGCGGGCGTTCTCCTTGACCAGCTTCATCCCGTTGTAGTCCATCGGGTTGTGGCTGGCGGTCACCATCACACCGCCGGCTGCGCCGAGGTGATCGGTCTGGAAGTAGACCTCTTCGGTACCGCACAGACCGATGTCGATCACCTCACGACCGGTACCACGCAGGCCTGCGGCCAGTGCATCCTGCAGCGCCGGGCTGGTCAGGCGCACATCGTGGCCGAGGACCACCGGGCCGGGAGCGAGCTGCGCAGCCAGGGCGACGCCGATGCGGCGCGCCAGGTCTTCGTTCAGTTCTTCCGGCACGCGGCCGCGGATATCGTAGGCCTTGAAGGCGGGCAGGGGCATCGATCAGATCCTTTGTGAGCTCAGCCCTCAATTGTAGTCCCAGTCCCGTTTGGGAATCGTTTCCATCGGAGAACGCCACCTGACTGGCGCCACGGATCAGGCCTGCGGCGATCGTCGGCCTGGCCGGCGGGTGCGCTTGGCCGGCAGGCCCGGCAACGGCGCCAGCAGCGCCTGGACGTCTTCCTCACTGAAGCGTGGACCCGTGCTGCCGCCGCCTTCCAGAATCGATTCCGCCAGCAGGGCCTTGCGTTCCTGCAGCTCGGCAATCCGTTCTTCGATGCTGCCTGCGGCGATCAGCCGGTAGACGAACACCGGCTGCTGCTGGCCGATGCGGTGGGCGCGGTCACTGGCCTGGTTTTCGGCCGCCGGGTTCCACCAGGGATCGAAGTGGATGACGGTGTCTGCAGCAGTCAGGTTCAACCCGACGCCACCGGCCTTCAGGCTGATCAGGAACACGGGTACCTCGCCCTGCATGAAGCGCTGCACCGGTGTGGCCCGGTCCTGGGTATCGCCGGTCAGCGTCACATAGGCCAGCCCGAGCTCCTCCAGCGCCTGCGCGATCAGCGCCAGCATGCCGGTGAACTGCGAGAACACCAGGATCCGCCGGCCTTCCTCGACCATCGACGGCAGCATGTCGCGCAGCAGCTCCAGCTTGGCCGAGCCGGCATTGCGTGCAGGGGCGTCGCCCGGCAGCAGGCGCGGATCGCAGCAGACCTGGCGCAGCTTCAGCAAGGCATCCAGCACCACGATATGGCTGCGCGCCAACCCGCTGCCGCTGATGGCTTTGCGCACCTGCTTTTCCATCGCCGCACGCACGGTTTCATAGAGATCACGCTGGCCACCCTCCATCTCCACCGCGCGGGTAATGAGGGTCTTGGGCGGAAGCTCTGACGCGACCTGATCCTTGCGCCGGCGCAGGATGAAGGGGCGCAGACGCTGCGCCAGCAACGTGGCGCGACGGTGGTCGCTGCCGCGTTCGATCGGATGGCGCCAATGCTGGTTGAACTGTTTCTCGCTGCCGAGCAGGCCGGGCAGCAGGAAATCGAACTGCGTCCACAGTTCGCCCAGATGGTTTTCCAGCGGCGTACCGGTCAGGCACAGGCGATGGCGGGCCTGCAGCGTGCGCAGGGTGACGGCCGCACGCGATTTCGGATTCTTCACCTGCTGGGCCTCGTCGAGGATCAGCAGATGGTAGGCATGTGCCTGCAGCGCCTGCTCGTCGCGCCACAGCAGGGGATACGTGGTCAGTACAAGATCGTGCTCGGGGATCGCCTCGAACAGCGCTTCACGTGCCGGTCCGTGCAGGGTCAGCACGCGCAGGTCCGGGGTGAAGCGTGCCGCTTCGCTCTGCCAGTTGTGCAGCAGCGAGGTCGGCACCACCAGCAGCGCCGGCCGGTCCAGGCGGCCACTTTCCTTCTCGACCAGCAGATGCGCCAGTGTCTGCAGGGTCTTGCCCAGCCCCATGTCATCGGCCAGCACCCCGCCCAGCCCCTGCTGGCGCAGGTACTGCAGCCACGACAGGCCCTCCAGCTGGTAGGGACGCAGCGTTGCCACCAGCCCCGCCGGTGGCGGCACTTCGCCAAGTGCGGGTGCCTGCATCAGCCGCTGCACCAGCGCTTGGGTATCCTTGCGGCCCCGGAACTGCAGGCGCGCCGTGTCCTGCAGTGCCTGCAGGCGGCCACGGTCAAGCGCTGACAAGCGCAGCGGCGCGCCACGCTGGGCGAACAGGTCCGCCAACAGGGCCATGATCGGCTTCAGTCGCGCGGCCCGCAGTGCCAGGCGGGTGTTGTCGCCTGCCATCAACAGGACGTTCTCGTCGTCGCCGATGGCGTCCAGCTGGCCACGCATCCAGCGGGGATCGGACTGCAGCACCTGCTGCAGCAGCGGAACCATCGATACGTTGCGGCCTTCCACCTGGATGTCCAGACCCAGGTTGAACCAGCCCGCATCCGTCGGGTCCGCCTGGATGTCCAGGTCGATCTCATCCACCCGGGTGATGCGATGGCGGAAGTCGTCGTCCGTCTCCACCTTCCAGCCCAAGGCTTCCAGGCGCGGCACGTCATCCAGCAGGAACCGTGTCCAGTCATGGGTGCGCAGCTGGAACTGCGGGCCAGCGCCGTCCAATGGCGCCCGCGGGTCTGTGTCGCGATACAGTCCCACTGTGCGCAGCTCGGCCTCGCGCCGTGATTCCTCAGCCAGGTCACGGGGCAGCAGGGCGAGCTGGCCCTCCGGATCGAGTGCGAACAGGCTCGGATCATCCAGGAACCGCACGTGCTCGTCGTACTCGAAGGCCACGGTCGCGATATCGGCCCATTGCGACGGGTCGCGGCGGCCGAGCCACGCCGGCCGGAACTCAATCGTATGCAGGCGCAGCACGGGGATCATCGCGCTGATCTGCAGGGTGGGCAGTGTGTCGCTTGCACCGGGGCGCGGCAGGGCAGGGTCGATCTGTTGCAGCATCTGTGCGACCACCGCTTCTTCGTTGGGTAACAGATTGGGCAGGCTCAGGAAGGCGTCGGCGTCCTCGGCCCTGACATCCAGCAGCAGCTGACCGACCTCGCCGGTGACCGGGTCCAGATAGCACGCACTCCGGCCCAGGACCACGCCTCTGGCGCCGCCCTCCACGCTCAACGCGGGTTCCAGCAGCGTCGCGCCCTGCGTCATGCCAACGGTCCAGCCCAGTTCGCCGCGGCGTGGAGCTCCTGACCGGGCCGGCACGTCGCCGTGCGTACCGCAGGAGACCCAGCCATGGCCGCTGGAGACGATCAACTGCAGGGTGGCCGCGAAGTCGATCCATTCGTCCTTCGTCGCGGGCTGCCGCTGGGTGCGTAGCTGGATCATCACCGCCAGATCAGTCGGCGTGAGATAGGCCGGAGGATCCAGCAGCAGGTCCGCGGTGATATCCATCCACTTGCCCGTGCTGATCGCACCATCGGTCCCGTACTTGACGCGCCGGACCAGCACGGCGGGGTGGTGGTTGTAGGTGGACAGTTCGAAGATGACACCGTTCCGGCGTGGCTGGGCCGGCCGGATCCGCGCGCTCTGCCAACGTGAAAGCTCTGCCAGCAGTTCAGGACGCGGCGGTTGCGTCAGGTCCTGTTCGGTCAGGGGGCTCTCGTCGTCCATGGCAAGCGAATCCAGCATGTACGAGACCAGCACCGCCGCCACATGCTTGCAGGTGCGGCCGACGGGGCAGGAACAGGCACTCTGCAGGCGGCTGCGCGCGGTACGCGTACTGGCCGTCAGATCGATCTCCACGTAGTAGGGATGCCTGGCCGAACCCTGTACCTCGGCCGTCAGCAGGCCATCGCGAAGTTGCCGGTTGCGCACGCCACCCAGGCACTGCTCGCTTTTCTGCAGTGTCCATTCGTCGATCCAGCGGAACAGGTCTTCGTCTGTGAAGGTCGGCGTCATCGTAGATCGAGGGGCGTAGGCGCTGAAGCACCCTTCTGCGTGGAATCGCCCATTCTACCCAATGCCCGCCTGGTGCTCCGTCAATGCTGCGGCGCATCCAGGCCCTTCGCCGCCCTCCAGCTAGAATGCGGTCATCCTCAACGTGCAGGGTAGTACAGCAATGCAGCAATCGACTTCCACCGGCAAGCGCGGCAAGCGCTTCGCCAGTGCGGCGGAGGCCCTGCAAGGGGTGGTCGCCGATGGCCAGACGCTGGCCGTGGGCGGCTTCGGCCTGTGTGGCATTCCCGAGGCCCTGATCGCCGCGCTGCGTGACAGTGGCGCCAAGGGCCTGACCGTGATCTCCAACAATGCCGGCGTCGATGGTTTCGGCCTGGGCCAGCTGCTGGAAACCCGCCAGATCAAGAAGATGATTTCGTCCTACGTGGGCGAGAACAAGGAATTCGAGCGCCAGTTTCTGGCCGGCGAGCTGGAGCTGGAATTCAACCCGCAGGGCACCCTGGCCGAGCGCCTGCGTGCCGGCGGCGCGGGCATCCCGGCGTTCTTCACTGCCACCGGCTACGGCACCGTGGTGGCCGAGGGCAAGGAAACCCGCGAGTTCGACGGCAAGCACTACGTGATGGAGACCGCGCTGCGTGCCGATGTCGCGCTGGTCAAGGCGTGGAAGGCCGACGAAGCAGGCAACCTGGTGTTCCGCAAGACCGCGCGCAACTTCAACCCGGCCTGCGCGATGGCCGGCAAGGTTTGCATCGTGGAAGTGGAAGAGGTGGTGCCGGTCGGCGCCATCGATCCGGACCTGGTGCACCTGCCGGGCATCTACGTGCACCGCATCGTGCACAACCCGCATCCAGAAAAGCGTATCGAACAGCGCACCATCCGCGCGGAGGGCAACTGACATGGCGTGGACCCGCGATGAGATGGCGGCACGCGCCGCCCGCGAACTGACTGATGGCGCCTACGTGAACCTGGGCATCGGCCTGCCGACCCTGGTCGCCAACCATATTCCCGAAGGCGTGGATGTGTGGCTGCAGTCGGAGAACGGCCTGC
The DNA here is from genome assembly GCF_039673015.1 of Stenotrophomonas sp. TWI1409. Classification (NCBI taxonomy): domain Bacteria; kingdom Pseudomonadati; phylum Pseudomonadota; class Gammaproteobacteria; order Lysobacterales; family Lysobacteraceae; genus Stenotrophomonas; species Stenotrophomonas sp. TWI1409. The sequence goes on along the minus strand of NZ_JBDJKU010000008.1, from coordinate 9,026 downwards.
TCGGTATCGGCCCGTTCCCGACCGATGCCGAAGTGGACGCCGACCTGATCAACGCCGGCAAGCAGACCGTCACCGCACGTGCCGGTGCCAGCTACTTCGGCAGCCACGACAGCTTCGCGATGATCCGCGGCGGCCACGTCAACCTGGCCATCCTCGGCGCCATGCAGGTCACCCATAAGGGCGACCTGGCCAACTGGATGGTGCCCGGCAAGATGGTCAAGGGCATGGGCGGCGCGATGGATCTGGTGGCCGGCGTGCAGCGCGTGGTGGTGCTGATGGAGCACACCGCCAAGAACGGCGAGCACAAGATCCTGACCGAATGCACGCTGCCGCTGACCGGTGTGGGCGTGGTCGACCGCATCATCACCGATCTGGCCGTGTTCGACGTCACCGACAAGGGCCTGTTGCTGGTGGAAGCGGCGCCGGGCGTCAGCGATGACGAGTTGAAGGAAAAGACGGGCGTGGCGTTCGTTCGCGGTTGAAGGTCCGGGGCGGCCCGGCTCAGGGACGCCCCATTCTCAGGTAGCGCCATGCTTTTCCCTCACGACCTGCCCGATGCCGATGTCCAGCACCTGCCGGGCTGGCTGGCCGCGACCGATGCCGACCGGCTCCTGTCCGTGCTGCAGGCCGAAGTCCCCTGGGAAGTCCACCGCATCCGCATGTTCGGCAACTGGGTGGATTCGCCGCGGCTGAGCTGCTGGATCGGCGATCCGCAGGCGCGCTACCGCTATTCGGGGGCTGAATTCGTGCCGCACTTCTGGCCACCCTCGTTGCAGGCCATGCGTGATCGCCTGCAGGTGGAGGGCCTCGGCCGCTTCAACAGCGTGCTGCTGAACCGCTATCGCGGCGGCGGTGATTACATGGGCTGGCACAGCGATGACGAGCCGGAGCTGGGGCCGGCCCCGGTGATTGCTTCGCTGAGCCTGGGCGCGGCGCGGCGCTTCCTGCTGCGCCGGCGCGATGACCCGGCGCGGAAGGCCGAGTATCTGCTCGGCCATGGCGATCTGCTGGTGATGGCCGGTCAGACCCAACAGTTCTATCAGCACGCGCTGCCGAAGATGGCACGCGTGCAGGGGGAGCGGATCAACCTGACGTTCCGCTGGATCACGCCGCGCTGATCGATCAGCGCGCGACGGTCGGCTGGTCGGCCTGCCCGCTCACCAGCGTCCAGCCCACCACGTCCTGCGCCAGCTGCTGCAGCCCACGCTCGAACGCGGCGGTCACCGCCGGTACGTCGGTGCTGCCGACCGGCTGCGCCTGGCGGAAGGTGCGGTCGGCGACCACGCGCTGGTCGGCCACGTGGATCAGCTTGGCGTTGACCTCGATCACCACTGTCGGCGTGGCCTGTCCCTGGTAATCCGATTCGAAGCGGCGCACGTCGGTGGACAGCTTGTAGTCGGCGCGGATGCCGGCGGTGCTGCGGGCCACGCCGCGGATGCGGCCGGAATCCTCGAAGCCGCGCAGCAGGGTGTCCTCGATCATGTCGGTGGCCGGCTGCGCCCAGCTGGCGCCCTTGTAGATCTCCAGCTGCGATGGCGTCGGCCGCACGTTGATGCGCGGGCTGTCGACCATGCGCGCGGCGCTGGGTTTGGCCAGTACCAGCTGCCAGCTGGCCTGTGGCCACGCCGGGTCCGCCTTGACCTGCACGGACGGCGAGTACAGCGTCACTGCGGTTTTCTCGCTGCTGCCAAGGATGGAGCAGCCGCCCAGCAGGGTGACCATCGAAGCGGCCAGCAGCAGGCGCGGAAGGGTGGTCGGGCTCATTTGGGTTCGAACTCCTTCGGTGCGTCGCGGCCCAGCAGGTAGCGCGCGGGGTTGTTCTCGAGGCGGTCGCTGACCCGGCGCAGGTCGCGGATCAGGCCGCGCAGTTCGGTCAGCGTCGGGCCGAGCTGGCCGAGGCCATCGTTGGCGAAGCTGTTGATGGCAGCGCGGTTCTCGCCAAGGATCGAATCGGCGTTGCCTGCGGCCGAATCAAGCTTGGCCAGAGTGCCGTCGAGCTTGTCGATGATGCCCGGCAGCTGCTGCACCAGGTTCTTGTCCAGGCGCTCGATGGTGCCGTTGGTGGTCTTCAGCGTGGTGTCCAGGCTGCGCGCGGCGTCGCGCGCGCTGAGCAGCAGCGCCTGCGTGCCCTGGTCACGGTCGGCCAGACCACCGCTGATGGTTTCCAGGTTGGCCAGTGTCGCGTTGATCGAAGCCACGTTGCGGTCGCTGAGAATCTGGTCCATGCGCTCGACGATGCGGTTGGCGACGTCGGTGATGTTCTGCAGCGCCGACGGCGTGGTCGGGATGATCGGCGCCGGGTCCTTGTTGACCGTGGTCAGCGCCGGCGACTGCGGCGTGCCACCGCTGAGCTGGATGATCGACGGGCCGGTCAGGCTGGTGATCGCCAGCTTGGCGCGGGTATCGGTCTTGACCGGCGTGTTGGAGTTCAGGCGGATGCGCGCGACCACCTGGCGCGGGTCGTCCGGTACCAGGTTCAGTTCGGTGATCGAGCCCACCGCGATGCCGTTGTACTGCACCGGGCTGCCCACCGACAGGCCGGTCACCGCTTCGCGGAACACCACGCGGTATTCCTGCCAGGTGCGGTCGGAAGAGTACTTGGCGGCCCACAGGCCGAAGGCCAGCAGGGCCAGGCCGGTGATCAGGGTGAACGCGCCGATCAGCACGTAGTTGGCTTTGGTTTCCATGGCTCAGGCACTCTCGATCTGTTCGCCACGCGCGGCGCGCGCGCGGGGTCCGTGGAAGTATTCCTGGATCCACGGATGATCCAGTTTCTCGATGTCAGGCAGGGGCGCATTGGCCACGACCTTGCGGTCGGCGATCACCGCGACCCGGTCGCAGATCGCGTACAGCGTGTCCAGGTCGTGGGTGATCAGGAACACGGTCAGCCCCAGCGCTTCCTGCAGGGTCTTGATCAGGCGGTCAAATGCAGCCGCACCGATCGGGTCGAGGCCTGCGGTCGGTTCGTCCAGGAACAGCAGCGGCGGATCCAGCGCCAGCGCTCGGGCCAGGCCGGCGCGCTTGCGCATGCCACCGGACAACTGCGAGGGCAGCTTGTTGATCGCATCGGCGGGCAGGCCGGCCAGCTTCACCTTCAGCAGCGCCAGCTCGTAGTGCCAGCGCTCGGGCAGTTCGCGATGGTGCTCCTTCAGTGGCACCTGCACGTTCTCGCCCACGGTCAGCGAGGAGAACAGGGCACCGTCCTGGAACAGCACGCCGGTGTTGCGCTCGATGTGCAGGCGGCTCTCAGCATCGTCGGCACGCGCGTCGCGGCCGAGCACTTCGATCTGCCCGGCATCGGGCACGCGCAGGCCGAGGATCGAACGCATCAGCACCGATTTGCCGGTACCCGAACCACCCACCACGCCCAGGATCTCGCCGCGGCGTACATCCAGGTCCAGGTCCTCATGCACGGTCTGGCTGCCGAAACGGTTGACCAGACCACGCACGCGGATGGCCAGCTCGTGGCCGTTGTCGTCCTGCATGGGAATTTCTTCGGGCGTCGCATGCGTGCTCATGTCACCAGTCCATGTGCATGAACCACAACGCCGCGAAGGCGTCGATGATGATCACCAGCGAGATGGTCTGCACCACGCTGGAGGTGGTGCGTTCGCCGACCGACTGCGCCGTGCCTTCGACCTTCAGTCCTTCCAGGCAGCCGATCAGGCCGATCACCAGCGCGAACACCGGCGCCTTCGACAGGCCGACCAGCATGTGGCGCACTTCCATCGTCTCGTGCATGCGCGCGATGTACATCTGCGGCGGAATATCCAGGTCGAACGCACCCACCGTGATGCCACCGGCCAGACCGGCGACCATGGCGATGAAGGTCAGCAGGGGCAGGGTGACCAGCAGCGCCAGCAGCCGTGGCAGCACCAGCAGGTCGATCGGGTCCAGGCCCAGAGTGCGCATCGCATCGATTTCCTCGCGCGCCTTCATCGCACCGATCTGCGCGGTGAAGGCGCTGGCGGTGCGGCCGGCCAGCACGATCGCGGTCAGCAGCACCGCGAACTCGCGCAGGAAGGCGATGTTGACCAGCTCGACCACGTAAATCTCGGCGCCGAAATCGCGCAGGATGGTCGAGCCGAGGAAGGCGATCACCGCGCCGACCAGGTAGGACAGCAGTGCCACCAGCGGTACCGCATCCAGCCCGACCTGCTCCATCTGGTGCACGGTGGCGGTCAGGCGGAAACGGCGGGGTTCCTTGACCAGGCGCGCGGCCTTGACCAGGTTCTCGCCGAGGAAACTGCACAGCGCCTTGATGTTGTGGCCGGTGGCATGGACGCTGACACCCAGCCGTTCCAGTGCAGCCAGCACGCCGAAGTCGCGCTTGGGCTTGGGCCGGTCGTCGGCCACTTCCTCGATGGTGCACACCAGCGCCTGGTGGTCCGGGCGGAACTTCAGTGCGTCCTCACCGAGGTCGGCGCGATGGGCCACGCGCAGCACCTGCAGCACGCCGGCCGAATCCATCTTCTCGATGGCGGTGGCATCGATGCCGGTCAGCGTGTCGGGAACGCCGCGCAGGACTTCGGCCGCGGCCAGCGCGGTCTTCAAGGTCCAGGTGCCGGACAGGCGGATCACGCCCGGGTCATGGGCATCCTGTTCGAGCTGGGGGGCGTGGTTCGGGGTCACTTGGGCCATTCGGGTCGCAGCATAACCGTTCTGTATTGGGCATCGCGTCGAACTCGGATGAATTTCTCCGGTAAGGCCCAGCCTAGGTAATACTACGGCGCATGTCCGCAGACGCTCACACGATCCCCACGCCCCAGGCCACCTACGCGCAGCGCGTGGCCTTCGTTTCCGAGATCGCCGGACGCCTGCACAGCTACGGCACAACGGCCCAGCGCCTGGAAACGGCAGTGGTGGCACTGGCCCGCCAGCTCGATCTGGATTGTGAACCGTGGTCGAATCCCACCGGTATCATCCTCAGCTTCAGCGACCCTGCGCAGGCGATCGGCTCCAGTGACATCACCCGCGTGATCCGTCTGGCCCCCGGCGAGAACGACCTGCACAAGCTCAGCGTGGCCGACCATATCGCCGAGGAAGTGGCCAACGGGCGGATGAGCATCGCCCAGGGCCACACCGCGCTGCGCCAGCTGGACAAGGATCCGGGCCGGCGCGGCAAGCTGCGCACCATCCTTTCGTTCACCCTCGGCGCGGCCGGTGTGGCGGGCATGTGGAAGCTGCCGTGGCTGGACATTGCCACCGCCGGTGTCATTGGCCTGATGATCGGCCTGCTCGGCATGGTCACCGACCGTCGCCCGGCCACCCGCGAAGCCGCCGAGGCACTGGCCGCGCTGCTGGCCGGCCTGGTCGCCACCCTGGTCGCGTCCTTCATCGGCGCGCTCAATCTCAACACGGTGATCATCGCCTCGCTGGTGGTGCTGCTGCCCGGCATGTCGCTGACCAATGCGGTCAATGAACTGGCCAGCCAGCACTGGGTGTCGGGTACCGCGCGCTTTGCCGGCGCGCTGACCACCATCATGAAGCTCAGCGTCGGCGCGATGATCGCGGTGACCCTGGCCGACGTGCTCGGCCTCGATCCGGTGATCCGCGCCACGCGGCCGCAGGGGCCGTGGGTGGAGTGGGGCTCACTGCTGACCGCGGCGTTTGCCTTCGCGATGCTGTTCAAGGCCAACCGCCGCGATTATCCGTGGGTGATCGCGGCCTCGGTGGCTGGTTATGCGATCTCCAAGTTCGGTGGCCACGCCTGGGGCGCGCCGGCTGGCATCTTCCTGTCGGCGATGCTGCTGACCGCCGGTGGCAATCTGTTCGGCCGCCTAGTCGGCCGCCCGGGCGCAATCATCCGCCTGCCCGGCATCATCATGATGGTGCCCGGCAGCACCAGCCTGCGCGGCGTGCTGACCCTGGTCCAGCAGCAGGACGTGGGCGCCGGCCAGAGCGTGTTCCTCACCGTGCTCAACGTGGTGATGGCGCTGGTCGCTGGCCTGCTGTTCGGCAACCTGCTGATGCCGGCCCGCAAAACCCTGTAATCGCCCTCTGGGCTGCTTCCTGTGGATGTGGACCGTTGGTCCACACCCCTTTCCTTTCCGGGGAATGAAAAAACGCCGGCTTTCGCCGGCGTTTTTCATTGCATCCCGATCCGGCCTCAGGCCTTCTTGATCAGGAAATCTTCCGGCTTCTTGTTGCCCTTGGCGGTCAGCTCGGCCATCCAGCGCGGCTGCTTGCCACGGCCGGTCCAGGTTTCCTTCGGATTGGCCGGGTTGCGGTACTTCGGCGCAACCTTGCCCAGCTTGCGGCCAGCGGTCTTCGACGGTGCCTTGGCAACCTTGGCCACCTTGCGCGCGCGCGGGGCCGGGGCGTCGCCGAACAGTTCCTCGATGGTGTAACCCTCGGTCTTGGCCAGCTTGGTCAGCTGTGCCCGGACCTTGGTGATCGGCCGGCGCTTGGCGACGATGGTCTGCTGCTTCTTGGCGGTGCGGATCAGGGCGCCCAGCTCGCGTGCCGACAGGCCGGTCAGGTCAATGCTCATTTACGGTTACTCCGGAAACTAATAAGTGGACGGGACGAGCCAGTCCCTGGCGTCGCGGGACAGAATAAAGATGAATTAATCGCAGCACAAATGCAGACCGGTCATGGCCTGGCAGCATCCCGGCTGCATTGCGTCGATTTTGACCGGATTATGTCCGCTGCAATATTGCTCAAATGGGCGTCAGGCAAAAAAAGACCGGGGCATGCCCCGGTCTTTTCCTGATCAACCCTGCAGGCGCTGCAGCAGGGTGGCCTTGTCCAGGCTTTCCGCTTCGCTGGCACGACGCGAGCGGTACTCGTAGGTGCCGGCGGCCAGACCACGTTCGCTCACCACCACGCGGTGCGGGATGCCGATCAGTTCCATGTCGGCGAACATTGCGCCCGGGCGCAGGCCACGGTCGTCGAGTGCCGCGTCCAGGCCCGCATCGCGCAGCTCCTGCAGCAGGTTGGCCGCGGCGTCGGCCACGGCGGCGTCGCCCTTCGGATTGATCACGCACACCACCACCTGCCACGGCGCCATCGCGTCCGGCCAGATGATGCCGGCATCGTCATGGTTCTGTTCGATCGCGGCAGCCACCACGCGCGAGATACCGATGCCATAGCAGCCCATCGCCATCACCGCCGCCTTGCCGTTCTCGTCCAGAACGGTGGCATCCAGCGCTTCGGCGTACTTGCGGCCGAGCTGGAACACGTGGCCGACTTCGATGCCACGGGCGATCTTCAGTTCACCACCGTCCAGCGCGCGGTCACCGGCACGCACGTTGCGGATGTCGGCCACTTCCGGTTCCGGCAGGTCGCGGCCCCAGTTGACGCCAGCCAGGTGGAAACCGGCTTCGTTGGCGCCGACGACGAAGTCGGACATCGCCGCCACTTCGCGATCGGCCACCACGCGGATGGCCTTGGCCGGGGCGACCGGGCCGAGGAAGCCCGGCACGCTGCCCAGGTGCTCGGCGATTTCCGCCTCACTGGCGAAGCGCTGTTCGTCCAGGCCGGCAACCTTGGCCAGCTTGATCTCGTTGACCTCATGGTCGCCGCGTACCAGCAGCAGCACGAACTGCTGTGCCTTGCCTTCGCCGGCGATCAGCGCCACCGATTTCACCGTGCGCTGCAGGTCGATGCCGAGCAGCGCCGCGACATCCTCGCAGGTTTTCTGGGTGGGGGTATCGACCTTGCGCATGGCTTCGCTGGCGGCCGCACGCGGTGCCGGATCGGCAGCGATCGCCGCTTCCATGTTGGCCGCGTAGTCCGAACCGGTGGAGAACACCAGCGCGTCTTCGCCGGAATCGGCGATGACGTGGAATTCCTGCGAGGCATCACCGCCGATCGCGCCGGAGTCGGCCTGCACCATGCGGAAATCCAGGCCGAGGCGGGTGAAGATACGGCTGTAGGCCGACTTCATGTTCTCGTACTCGCGCACCAGGCACTCATCGTGCAGGTGGAACGAATAGGCGTCCTTCATCAGGAACTCGCGCGAACGCATCACGCCGAATCGCGGACGGATCTCGTCGCGGAACTTGGTCTGCACCTGGTAGAAGTTCACCGGCAGCTGCTTGTAGCTGGACAGCTCGCTGCGCGCGAAGTCGCAGGCGGCTTCTTCGGCGGTCGGGCTGTAGCAGAACACCTGGTCCTTGCGGTCCTTGATCTTCAGCAGCTGCGGGCCGAACTTCTGCCAGCGCCCGGTCTGCTCCCAAAGTTCCTTCGGCTGGATGGTCGGGATCTGGAATTCCACGGCACCGGCGCGGTCCATTTCCTCGCGCACGATGCGTTCAACCTTGCGCAGCACGCGCAGGCCCAGCGGCGACCAGGTGTATAGGCCCGATGCCAGCTTGCGGATCATGCCCGCGCGCAGCATCAGCCGGTGGCTGGTGAGCTCGGCGTCGCTGGGGGTTTCCTTGGTGGTGTGCAGGTGGAACTGGGAGAGGCGCATCGTCGGCTTCGGATAACGGCAGAGACGCCTATTCTGCCAGCCCGGCCGGGGGGAGGGGTATCGGCAGGGCTGCGCCCTGCACCCGCCTCAAGCAACGTCAACTGCAACTGCAACAGCGGGCTTCCCGTGGGATGGCGGGGTGGGTCCGGTTGCGGGGGACGCCGTAAATACGTCCCTGTGGCTCGGTCGCGCCATCCATGGCGCTCACGCCCCCGCAACCGGACCCACCCCGCCTTCGACAGTTTTCTGCGATCTGTCGCCCTTTTGTAGGGCCGAGCCATGCTCGGCTGCTGTTCGATCAATTCTCGAACTATTCGATTTCCATGGAGATTCATCCACGCATGGCGTGGATCTACTGACCACCGGGAATCTGTCGGGGGTGGGGCGGTGTCGGATTGCGGGGTGTCAGCCGCATGGATGCGGCTGCCAAGCCTTATCTGATCGGAATCTGGCAGCGTAGGCGTCGAGAGCCGGCGTGGGCCGCCGTGCGAGCCTAGATCTCGACGATCCGTAACCAGGATCGCGACGATCGCCATGTAGCTTGGCGCCCACGCCGGAATCTCCCTTGATCCGCCCGAACAGTTGCTGGAGCGACCACTCGAAGCGA